>JBAYJG010000058.1:0-13790 GCA_041665225.1 Bacteroidota bacterium | reverse complement strand
TGATTCTTTTCTCATGCTACTGCTCCTTTGCTGGCTTCTTCGGTGGGCACAGCTGCAACGATCGGTTCACTGATCGGAGTTCTCTGGCCGACTTCTTTTGCTTTCAATGCCTTTTTGTTCAGTTCCACCGTTAAGAAACGGATGATGTTCTCGTTCAACAGGTACTGACGTTCCAATTTTGCGATGAGATCGCCCGGTGCCTTGAATTCGTACAGAACGTAGAAACCGTTGTTCTTCTTTTTGATGGCGTAAGCAAGACGGCGTCGGCCCCATTTTTCGAGGGCGCGAATCTCGCCGTTGTTTTTGGTAATGAAGTCTTTTACCTTCTCAATTTCCGCTTCAATCTGTGCATCTTCGAGCGTTGCATTGATGATGATAATAGATTCATATATCTTGGATTGGTACTGCATGTATATCCTCCTTTGGACATATGGCCCCATCACATAAGAAATGGATGGAGCAGGTTGATTAGTGTATCAGTTTTTTTCAAAACTCATTCCGCACCTGCGGAACTGAAAAAATTTCTGTTGTACTGACTCATCGTCTTTTGAATCCCCGTCTCCATCCAACTGACGCATGCGTCTTGTGTATGGTTGAGCAAACGGGGAAGGAGTTCCCGCTCTCCTGCATCGAACGGTGAAAGCACATAGTCCGCCATCACATCGTGTGTATGGTTTGACGGTAATGTCACACCGCCGACTCCGATCCGCAGTCGGGGAACCAGATCGCTCTGGAGATGGTAGATGATCGATGCAATTCCATTATGCCCGCCGTCACTTCCTTTGGGCCGGAGCCGCAAGGTGCCGAACGGGAGCTGGAAATCGTCGAACAATACCAGGATGTTTTCCAGCACAAGATCGTATCGCTGTCGGATCTCGCGGACCGCAACGCCGCTGTTGTTCATATATGTCTGCGGCATCAGGAACGTGACCGGCGAATCCACAACCGAAGCCTGATAACACTCGAACAATTCATTGCTTTCTACGTGCGACGCCTTGAACGATGTGATCATCAATTCCAGCGCTAGAAAGCCGATGTTATGTCGAGTAAAACGATATCTGCTGCCCGGATTCCCTAATCCTACGATGCATTTCACGGAGGAACTCCGTTGTCAAAGAACTGTTGAAAATATTATTTTTTTGCCGGAGCGGCTGCTGCTTCGCCTTCAGCAGGTTTCTTGCCCTTGGCAATGACTTCCGGTTCTGCAGGAGCTGTTGTTGCCGCTGCTGCTGTAGCATCTGCTGCGCCCGGTACTGCCGGTGTCTCTTCCTTAATAATCGTCGGAGGAACAACTGCAACGACGGCCGCTGATTCGTTATCAAGGATCGTTACGTTCTCAATCTTGATGTCGCGAACGTGGATAGAGTCGTTCATGCCGAGTTCAGCTACATTCAGTTCAATGTGTTCGGGAATGAATTTCGGCAAGCAGGAAACACGCACTTTGTGCATGATGAACTGCAACGTACCGCCGTCTTTCACACCTTTTGGGCTGCCCTGGAGGATGACAGGGATCTGAACGGTCAATGCTTCATTCTCTTTCACGCCCTGCAGATCAAAATGGACCGGACGATCGGTGATCGGATCGAACTGCACATCGCGGAGGATGCACGTTTTGGACACGCCGTTATCCAATTTTAAGCTGATCAAATGTGTGTTGGTCGTGTAGATCAGCGGTTTCATGGCAAGCGGGGTAGCCGTGATGTTGATGTTCTCTTCTCCGCGGGAGTAATATACACCCGGAATCTTATCGTCGTACCGCAGACGATTCGCTGCTTTGCCTTTTTCACTGCGCACCGTTGCATTCAATACTACTTCTGACATTGTCTTTCTCCTTACTAGAACAATAGATTAATTAATTATCCAAACTTTTATCTTTATCCACATCGAACAAAGAACTGATCGATTTGTTGTGGAAGCAGCGTTCAATCGCTTCCGCAAACACTTGCGATACCGACATCACTTCGATCTTCGGCGATTCAACTCTCAACGGAATCGTATCGCACACGATGATCTTTTCCACATCACTTTGATTGATCCGCTCCAGTGCTTTGCCCGATAACAATGGGTGGGTGCATGCGCCATATACCGACTTTGCGCCAGCTTTCTTCAGCGCCGCTACAGCATTCGTGAATGTTCCTGCCGTATCAATCAAATCATCGACTATCAGAACATTCCGACCTTCTACATCGCCGACGATATTCATCACTTCAACAACATTCGGTGCGGGACGGCGCTTATCAATCAGTACCAAATCCGCTTCCAAACGTTTCGCATATGCACGGGCCATTTTAATCCCGCCGACATCGGGGGAGACAACGGTCAGGTTCTGAATCTTTTGCTTTCGTAGGTGTTCCACAAAGACCACTGACGAATACAAATGATCCACCGGAATATCGAAGAACCCCTGGATCTGCGGTGCATGCAGGTCCATGCAAATCACCCGGTCCGCGCCGGAAGTAGTGATCAGGTTTGCGACAAGTTTGGAAGTGATCGCAACGCGCGGCTGATCTTTGCGATCTTGCCGGGCGTATCCGAAATACGGGATCACCACTGTTACTTTCCGTGCCGAAGCCCGTTTTGCAGCATCCACAGTGATCAATAACTCCATTAGATTATCTGCAGGAGGAACTGTCGTCTGAATGATGAACACATCCGCGCCGCGAACATTGTCAATGAACTTAACCCAGATTTCGCCGTCACTAAAGTTCTGTAATTCTAACTTACCAAGCGGCTCACCCAAATGATGAGCAATTTTTTCGGCCAACGGACGATTAGAACGTCCCGTGAACAACTTCAATTGTGGCATAAATAGGGCAACTCTTTTACCGTGAGGTTAAAGTGTATTTTAGTTAACAAAAATAAGAAAAATTCACCATAGAGTCAACGTTTGACCACTGTAAACTTGAACACTGACGCCATATTGACATTCCATCAACCTTTGGGTATTTTGAACACGATTTATGGGCGAAATTTTAGAGAAGCAGTTTACACTCCTCACTCCATCGGGAGCACCATTACGGGGCGATCTACGATGGAAAAATGAGTTATCGGATTCCCGTGATGCAAAACTTCCAGTGGTCGTTATTTGTCACGGTTTCAAAGCATTTAAGGATTGGGGTCCATTCCCCTCTATCGGCAGATATTTTGCAAATCACGGATTCGTTTCTGTCACCATAAATTTTTCCCATAACGGGATTGGAGAAGAACCGAGAAAATTCGTCGAGCACGAACGATTTGCAAATAATACCGTTTCCATCGAGATCGATGATGTGAAAACGGTGGTAGATGAGTTGTGCAGGACGAAGTTTGGATATTCGTTGGTCGACGAAAACAGGATTGCACTGGTCGGTCATTCTCGTGGAGGAGCGGTCTGTTTGATTGCCGCAAAAGAGGACAAGAGAGTCCGATCCGTAGTCGCTTGGTCAACTATCTCCAATTTTAACCGATATACTGATGAGCAACGACTGCGCTGGAGAGAGAAGGGATTTGTTCAATTGCATTCGGTCAGCGATCATAAGGTCTTCCGCATTAATACCAATCTGCTTGATGATATTGAACAGAATGCAGAACGACTTGATCTGGTGAAGGCGGTTGAAGAGTTGCGGAAACCGTTGCTCATTGTTCACGGCACTGCGGATATCCCAGCAAAGTTTCACGAAGCGGAACAGCTGTATGCCGCTTCGGATAAATCGTTGACGGATTTTATTCCGTTGGAAGGCGTAGGACATATGTACGGTGCGAAGCATCCGTACAAGACAGAAAGTCCGACAATGAATCATGTTCTTGAAATAACAACTGCTTGGTTACATAAACATTTATCACTGGAGGTTTAATGGAAGTCATTCGTAAGAAATTCTTTTTGGATTCGACAACAACCACATCGACAACTCTCGCACAGGCAGGCTGGATCTCGCTGTTTGCCGCAATGACGGCAATCGGAGCACAAGTGCAGATTCCACATCAGCCGATACCGTTCACCTTGCAGACATTCTTCGTATTGTTATCGGGCGCATTTCTTGGAATGCGGAATGGTTTCATTGCCCAGGTAGCATATATTGCAGCCGGCGCAATTGGTCTTCCGGTCTTCACCGGTGCGACGTTCGGTCTGGTGAAATTGTTTGGCGTTACCGGCGGTTATCTGATGAGCTTTCCCATTGCCGCTGCATTGGTTGGATATCTGGTACGCATCCATAAAGGATATCTTTGGACATTACTTTCTATGACGCTCGGATTGGTTGTGGTATTCACGCTCGGAACATTGTATCTGAATTTCATTGCAGTACACAATCTGCAGCAAGCATTGGCGGGAGGGTTCCTGATTTTCTCGTGGTGGGATATTCTGAAATTGTCCGCCGCTGCAGCCATTTATTTCGAATTTTCGAAACGATATACAAAGCTGCCGGCATAATACCTACACGGTAGTACGGAAATGCATTGGATCCTCTCGTATGAGAGGATCCGTTGTTTTAAACCTTTCGGTCAACAAATGATATGCTGTAGCTGGAAGGAGTGAAAAAAGATTTGATATCGTTAACTGCGAAAGTTAAGGTACTTATCCCACCGTCGGTACAGATCGGCAGTAGCCTGCACATCACCGTAACAATATTCGGCAATGGCGCGAAAGCGTTTTGCTTCATATAATGCACGCATGTCCAGTCCTGTAATCCCTTTTGCTTTCGGACTTTCGATGCCGAACGATTTGCAATAGAAATCCAGACTGAATCGGCGCGTCGTCTGATAATACGTGAGTTGTTCCAGAAGATCGCAATGAATATCGGCATCATATCGGTACGGCATCATATTTCTGCTTGTCTGAACGCCAAGTTTGGCCGAGCGGAGCATGACGAAGGGACAATCGAACCCTCTGCCGTTGAATGTGATGAACTGATCATACTTCGGAATGACTTCCCAGAAGCGCTGCAGAATCTGTTCTTCCGTTCCGGAGATGAACTGGCATTGTCCATCCTCCGACGAATATTCTTCTGTTCGGTCGGATTGATAGAACACTTTCCCTTTGTGTGAATCCGGATTATAGAGGGCAATACAGAGGATTTGTGCGGACAGGGGGTGGAGATTGAGGTTCTTTTTTACCTCTTCCACCTTCTCTTCTGTGTCGGCAAACCGGAGGAGATATGTCTGTGTTTCCGTATCAAACGACTCCAGCGGATAGCCGAGCGATTCAATATCAAAAACGATTCTGCTCATACTTGCGTAATTTTATAGTTTTTCAAACCCCAATTTGTTTCTTTTGCCGTGACGAGAATGACTGTGTAGATCGGAACAGCCAACACCATTCCCATTACCCCGAGCGTTTCATTACCGATAAGAATCACTAGAAACATCGTCAGTGGACTAATATCCATGATCTTGCTAAAAACAGACGGTTGAATAAACATCTGATCAATCTGCTGCACAGCAATTGTCGCAATGACGATAGGAAGCAGCATCCGCAAATCGCCGAATTGTACGATGGTCATCAACAGTGTTGGGACTGCGCCGATGAATGGACCGGCAAATGGTATCACGTTGGTAAATCCGCCGATCAATCCAAGTACTGTTGCATAATTGATTCCAAGGGAAAAATAGATGATCGCATAGACTATTCCAACTAAGAGGGACTCGATCACTGTTCCACGGATGTATTTGCTCAACTGATCCTCAATTTTGTTCAGGATATTGAGTGACATTTCGAAATACTTGTTCGGCATGTTTTGAATGAACGATTTTTGCATCGTATAATAATCGCTTAGCAAAAAGAACGTGATGAATGGTACCAGCGCCAGCGTTGCAACCGTACCCAACAGACCGGACAATGCTTCTCCTGCACCGTTTCCGAATGATACCAGCGTGCTGTTTAATTGGTCCCTGATTGCTTCGGATTTCAGGAACGGGATCTGTGTAGAGATCTGTGCACTCAAATCGTTCAGCATCACGGTAAGATGTTCTTTGCTGAATGCCGCGGTGATCTGTCCCACCTGTAAAGAGATCACCGGGAACAGCATCACGACTCCCAACACGGAGATGCTTCCCAGTCCAATGAAAACAAGCATGACAGCGAACCACCGCACTGCACCGAGGTTCTCAATATAGTCCACTACGGGACGCAGGATGAACGTGAGCGCAAAGGAGATCACGAGGATGAGAAATAGGTCCTCAAACGTCGATAGGACGAAGATCGGCAGGGCGATCGCCATGGTAACAAGGAATACTTTCCATTGTCGGCTGCGAAAAAAACTCTTTTCTTCTTTCATTCTTTCACCAATTGAGATGCGATTTTACCGGAGAGAGAGGAATCATATCCCCGGCGGAGCAAATGTTCGTAGATCCGTTTTCTCTTAGTCAGCGCGGGAAGAGAAGCAATTCGTTTATATTTCCGTTCCCCTTCTTTCAAGGCAAGCGCAGTTTCGGACTCTGTTGTAAAATACTCTGAAAGGAGCGCTTCGATGGTTGTTCGGTCGATCCCTTTTTTCATCAGCACTTGTTTCATAGTCAGTTTCCCGACCGGTCTCAACATCATCCTATCCCTGCACAGCATCCGCGCGTATTCCGCATCGTTCAGCAGGTTATTTTCCTGAAGATATTGCAGAGCCTGCAATATGTACCGTTCATCAAACTCTTTCTTATGCAGATAGTCGCGAATCTCTTTAGTGGACCTGGCCCGATACGAGCGGTACCGGAGCGCGATCCTTTTTACCGAAGATTCCAGTTCCGCATGTTCAATCTCATCCCGTTCTTCTGCAGAGAGTGATTGTCCTGTATGCAACACAAAACGGGCGTAAACATCTTCACTGACGCTGAATGCGTATTTCTCATCGGCAAAAATTGAAAACCGCTGTTTGTTCTTCTTTTGTCGTTCAATTTTTGTGATGATCATAAAAAAACAACCTTCCGGATTTTGAAAATCCGGAAGGTCCGCAATAGGTTACTTTGCTTTCTTTGATTCTTTGGCTGGTGCAGCTTTCTCATCTGCGGCGTGTGCCTTTGCCGGAGGTTCGGCAGCAATACCCAGTTTCACGCGCACTTCAGAATCGATCTGTTTTGCCAGCGCTTCATTACCGGTGAGAAACGCTTTTACTGAATCACGTCCCTGGCCGATTCGTTCTTCTTTATAGGAGAACCATGAACCGCTTTTGTTAATGATATTATGTTCTACAGCAACATCAATCAAGTCGCCCAGTTTGGAGATTCCTTCATTATAGAGTATGTCAAACTGCACTTCTTTGAACGGGGGAGCGACTTTATTTTTTACTACTTTTACTTTCGTCCGGTTACCGATGATATTGGTGCCATCCTTAATCGCTTCAATGCGGCGGACATCCATACGGATGGAGGCATAGAACTTCAGTGCATTGCCGCCGGTGGTCGTTTCAGGATTGCCAAACATGATGCCGATCTTCATGCGGAGCTGGTTCGTGAAGATGACGATCGTTTTCGACTTTGAGATTGCCGACGTCAACTTCCGGAGGGCTTGCGACATCAATCGTGCATGGACGCCCATCGTTGGATCGCCCATTTCGCCTTCGATTTCTGCGCGGGGGGTTAATGCAGCAACGGAGTCGATGACGACTACATCCAGCGCGCCGCTGCGGACGAGTGTTTCCACGATCTCCAGTGCCTGTTCGCCGTATTCCGGTTGGGACAACAGCAGTGCGGAGGTATCAACGCCAAGCTTGCGTGCGTATGCGGTATCCAAAGCATGTTCCGCATCGATGAAGGCACAGATGCCGCCGGTTTTTTGAGCTTCAGCGATGATGTGCAAACAGATTGTCGTTTTACCGGAAGACTCCGGCCCATAAATTTCAACCACACGACCGCGCGGTACACCGCCGACACCGAGTGCGGTATCCAGTGAGATCGATCCGGTCGATATTGCATCAATTTTCATAATCGGACCATCCTGCAACCGCATGATGGAACCTTTTCCGTGTTGCTTTTCTATTTGTTCAATAGCGACTTTCAGCGCTTGAACTTTTGCTTCTTTATCTTCAGCCATGGTGTACCCTTTATAAATAGATGTGTTTTGAAAATTGATGGTGCAAAGTAATGTTTTCGTTTTCCTGAATCAAGAATCAATTATTGCATTTTAAGGAGTTTTCGCCTCAATAATTCCAGTGCAGCCTGCGTTGCGCGTTCCTTAAAGCGAATCCGGTTGTCTCCAAAATTGAATTTCATTGCGAACGTGGAACCCGCATCAGAATATCCAATCCAGCAGAGTCCGACGGGCTTTTCCGATGTGCCACCGGTTGGCCCTGCTATTCCCGTCGTTGAGAGTGCGATGTCAGCTTTTGCCGTCAGACGCGCTCCATTTGCCATTGCTTCCGCAACTTCTTTACTCACGGCGCCATAATCGGAAATTAACTTTTCCGGAACTCCGAGTTCTTCACTCTTCAACCGGTTATGATAAACAACGAATCCTCCGAGGAAATATTCGGAACTGCCGGAGACGTTGGTGATGCGATTCGCCAGCAGACCGCCGGTGCACGACTCTGCCGTTGACAGCGTTAACGTTTTTTTCTTCAAAAGAATTCCAATGATATCTTCGAGATCCTTCTCATCATCAGAATAGATGTACTTCTCCGCCTTTGACCGCAACACGCGTTCCGCATTCTGTAACTTTGCATGTGCAGCATCAACAGAAGATTCCTTTACTGTGATGCGCAATTTCGTTCCCATCGGATTGGGAAGGAAGGCGAGGGTGATCGTTCCGTCCGTACCGATAACTTCTGCGACATCGCCGATCTCATTGGCGAGCATAGATTCGCCGATGCCTGTCGTTTTCAATGTGCGGTGACGGACGACAGAACCGGTATTTTTCTTTTCCAGGAATGGAACGATCCACGAATCGATCATCCCTTTCATTTCGAACGGGACACCGGGCATGACGAAGAAATATTTGTTTTCCCTTTCGAACATCATTCCCGGTGCTGTGCCGAAAGCGTTCGGAATGACTGTGCACGATGCCGGAACGAGTGCCTGGTCGATATTGGACTGGATCATAGAGATATTCCGCCGTTGGGCGATCGCTTTGATCTGTTCAAGAGTTTCGTCATGCATTACCAAATTGGTTTCGAAAAATTCGCAAACCATTTTCTTGGTGATATCATCGTGTGTCGGTCCCAGACCTCCCGTAACACACACAACATCCGAACCTTTAAATGCTGCTGTGAATGCTTCGGTGATTGCTGCCGCAGTGTCTCCAACCGTTGTCATCCGATCGCAATAGATGCCGACGTTATTCAACTGTTCTGCGATGTACGCTTGATTGGTATTGATGATCTGGCCGATGAGTAATTCATCGCCGATCGTAATGATCTCTGCGTTCATTTAGATGAAAAGGTTGATGCGAAGTGCCAGCTGTATGATGATATTGGTATAGATCCCGGCGATCACATCGTCCAGCATGATGTTCCAGCCGCCAGAGCGCTTGTCAAAATCTGCCGCAGGATACGGTTTGAGAATGTCTAAGATTCGAAAAATGACGAATGCCAGGCCGAAATTCAGATACGAGAACGGTACGAACCACACGCTGATCCACATTCCCACAATTTCGTCGATCGTCACCTGCGACGGATCCTGTCCGTACACTTTTTCCATTTTGTCTGCCACACGTCCGCCGATGAGAAAGAGAAGTATCGTTGCGGGAATGATGACAAAGGGCGTCGTGAAATTCGGGATAAAGAAGAAGGCGCACGCTGCCAATGATCCGAATGTTCCGGATGCGGCGGGGGCATATCCGGTGTAGAATCCTGACGCAATGAACTTCGTCAGACCATCCACCGACGGCTTTTCCTGTTTAAAGGTTTCCGGATTCTGTTCCTGTTCCATTTTGTTGACGGGTAAATAATTCGACAATAATGTTGCTGTTTGCGATCAGATACAGGATGCCAGTGAGTGCTGTGAGCAATGTCGTAATGCTCATCAGTAAATACATGATTACCGGCGTAGCGACGATATCGAACAACCAGCCGAACTGCGCATTGAGCGACTCCGATGTCCGCACACTATATTCGACCAGAAAAAGGTAGATCACCACTAATTGGAAAAATGTTTTCGTCTTTGCAAAACCGCTGGTGTTGATCGGCTTGCCTTTAAATTCGGCATATCCCCGAAGGCCCGTAATAAGGAAGTCCCGGATGACGATAACCCATACCATCCACGCTGCTGCATAGCCGATAAAGATGAATGAAATGAACGCAGCCGAAGTTAAAATCTTATCGGCCAGCGGATCCAGAAATTTTCCCCAACGGGTGATGAATCCCCACCGGCGGGCGACATAACCGTCATACCAATCCGTAATCGCTGCAACAATGAAGATGCCCAGTGCGATCTGTTTGTCCACCGGATTTGCAGAAAATAAAAAATACAAAAAGACCGGTGTCAGTATGATTCGGAACAGTGTTAATTGATTCGGCGGAGAAATAGGAATTGGGAGCATAATTGTTGCCTAAAATACTCTATTTTCAATCATCAATCAACAATTTGTTCTTGTTTAGGAGCGCAATTTTATCTTTATTTATACAATTACTTTTTTGGCAGCGAAGATTTTCTAAAAGTAGAACATATGAACCGCTCCTTTACTACCGCAGTTCTGACAGCATTCCTATTCTTCACCGTTCCTCACCTGCAAGCACAAACCAATCCGGTGCCCTATAATCTCTCCGGCGGTGCTTATACGCTTACAGACTGGCCCAGTGCAAGCACGGCAGGAACTTATCCACCGAACATGATCTTTCATCGCTCCGGGACGCAGGATCCTGGATTAGCGATCGATATGAATGCGGATTATACCGGCGCATATAATGGAACGTCCGGTGCTCGGATGAATGGATTGGGCACCGATGGTTTCAGCTGGAGAAATACCGGGACATCGGGGAATCTTGGCGCCGCAGTGCTTGCACTCAATACGACGGGGCTTTCGAATATTGCCGTACTTTGGACAGGAGGGACAGTAGCGGTAGATGCGACAACGCGCGAATACCGGATCCGGCTGCAGTACCGCGTCGGTACCAGCGGTGTTTTCACGGATGTTCCCGGACCGGTTGAGTACGTGGTTAATGCCGTTGCAGGACATTCACAGAATTTTGGTCCAACAATGCTCCCTGCAGCTGTCAACGATCAGCCGGTAGTCCAGCTGCGCTGGAAATATTACTCCGTCGGCGGATCGAACACTCGTCCCCAATTGCGTGTCGGCAATATTACTGTGCAAACTGGTGCGGCTTCCGGAAATGGCACGGGAAGTGTCCGGATCGACCCCGATACATTAAACGGCGGTACTTCTGGTTCGATCAACTTCATCTATAAAAGAGATACAACATTCTCGGTAAACGGACTAAAGATCGTCATACCGTCCGGCTTTACATGGTCTCAAAGTATCGATGATGTTTCATTCACCAATATGACTGCGGACAAAACAATAAATGCCGATACTATTACTATTTCCAACATTGTATTCGACAAAGATTCGACAATTATCACGGTCAATAATATCACTTCGCCAGACGTGACAGGCTATTACACGTTTAAATTTCAATCACGGCAGGATGGATTTGCTGATGTCATGCCGCAACCGAAGGTGGTCGTTTTTGGCGCGCCGCTTTCGATTGCAAATGCCAAAGCGAACGACGCGAATGGCGTTATGCTGCATCTGAACCAGCTTATCACCGTACGTGGGATCGTTACGGTTGCAAATCAATTTAACGGACCGTCGTTCATACAGGATAACACCGGCGGGATCGGAATTTTCGGATCTGCATTCTCCACAGCAGTGAATATCGGTGATGAAGTAGTGGTTTCCGGCGTCGTACAGCCATTCAACGGGTTAAGCGAAATAGTAAATCCAATATTGCATTCAATTGTCAGTACAGGAAACAACGTCGAGCCGGTTGTTGTCAATGCCAGCCAAATTGTTAACGATGGAGCCGGTGGAGTAGAGGAATTTGAAGGAACACTTGTTCGAATGAACGGCGTTACCATCACCGGCTCAGGAAATTGGACAGGAAATACGAATTATCCAATTTCCGATGCGACCGGCGCTACGGAGATTAGGATCCCGAACGCAACAAATCTTGTAGGTTCTCCCGTTCCGTCCGGCGCAATCGACCTGATTGCTGTGGTGGGACAGTTCAAGAATGCGCCGCCGTATATCGGTGGTTATCAGCTGATGCCCCGATCGAAAGCGGATATTATCTCTTCCGGACCGATCATCGAATCCTTGCCGATAGAAACGAGTATTCTGCAGACTTCGCTGACAATCGGTTGGAGTACGCTGAATGCCGGAACAAGCAGATTGTATTACGGAAAAACCCCCGCGTTGGAATTAGGGATTGTTGCAAACGATACGATCACCAGAACAAAACATTCTCTCACGCTCAGTGACCTTTCGCCGGCAACATTGTACTATATCAAAGTGTTTTCTGTCTTGGGACCTGATACGAGTTTTGCGGGAACACTTATTTCAAGCACTTCATCGCTCAGCTCTACGGGGAAAATGAATGTCTATTTCAATTACAGCGTCAACACGACTCTTGCCCGTGGTGAGAATGCTCAATCCTTAGGGGGCGGGATCGTCACGAAAGTCATTAACCGGATCAATGCCGCATCATCTTCCATCGATGCTGCATTGTATAGTTTAAGCGGAACAGTTGGAGCGGACATTGCCAATGCACTTGTTGCGGCGAAAAACCGGGGAGTACTTGTGCGCGTGATTGGGGAGAGCGATAATAGCGGAACGGCGCCGTGGACGACGCTGACCAATAACGGCATCCCTGTTATCTTCGACGATTTTGAACCGATCAATTATGGATTGGGGTTGATGCATAACAAATTTATCGTCTTCGATGACCGTAACGACGAATTATCGGATACACTTGATTGGGTTTGGACAGGATCATGGAATCTCACCGATCCTGGGACGAATGCGGATGCGCAGAACATTATTGAAATCCAGGATAGGGCACTCGCTCATGCATACACGGCAGAATTCAATGAAATGTGGGGAAGCAGCAGTGAAATTCCTGACGCCTTCAAGTCACGGTTTGGCGCACGAAAGACGGACAATACGCCGCATCGCTTTATGATCAATGGAACACCCGTTGAATCATATTTCAGTCCGTCCGATCATACCAACAGTCAAATTATCCGTACGATCAATCACGCAGCGGCATCCATTGACATTGCTCTTCTTTCTTTTACACGATCGGATATTGCCAATGCCATTATTGCGCGGAAACAAGCGGGAGCGAAAGTTCATGCATTAGCCGATATTAAATCGGATAGTTGGTCCGTGTTTACAACGCTGGAAAATGCCGGAGTCGATATGCGTCTTAAAGGAAGCGATGTGACCGGATCACTTCATCATAAATACGGCATCATCGATGCTGAAGTGCCGTTTGCTACTCCATACGTCATCACAGGGTCGCACAACTGGAGCACTAACGCCGAAACAGGCAACAACGAGAATACAGTGATCATTCAAAGCGCTCGCATTGCCAATCTTTATCTTCAGGAATTCGGCGCACGGTACGCCAATGCTGGGGGAACGGATGTTTTGTTACAAGTGAAAAACAGTACCAGTCAACGACCGAATGCATTTGCTCTGGGACAGAATTATCCGAATCCCTTCAATCCGTCCACGACAATACACTTCTCTCTGAAGAATGAAGGATTTACTTCGTTAAAGATCTATGACGTGATCGGCAGGGAAGTTTCAACGATTGTAGCGCAGCATTTGTCGGCGGGGGACTATACGGTGGATTGGAACGCATCACAGCTTTCCAGCGGCATCTATTTCT
>JBAYJG010000057.1:0-13993 GCA_041665225.1 Bacteroidota bacterium | reverse complement strand
TCTTGGGACAGTCCACAGGATTTCTATTGCGGTCGCGTATTAACATGAAAAATATCATCCTCTCATTGGCCGTTGTACTGCTGCTCGTTTTGGGCTGCGAAAAAGCGTACGATATCAGTTCGCTTCCGCCGGTGATTGATGTGACGTCCAGCGGCGATACGACGTACATTCAAAAAGGGGAATGGCGCGGGTTTTCAAATCCTCAGGCCATCCTTTACGGAACGGATCAGCTTTTTTACGTTGCCGATACCTATAACGACAGAATCGTTCTTCTTGATCAGGCGGGATCTATTCGGGGAATCTTAAACGGGATACGCCGTCCGCGATGCCTTGCACAGGATAACCGGTTAGATCTGCTGATTGGAGCGGAGCACATCGAACCGAATACGCTCGATACGATTGGCATCGTGTATCGGGTGAAACTAGTGAATGCCCATCACCAGATTGGTTTGGCAAAGATCGATACTGTGTGGAAGGAGCCGGCACGTCCTAAACGGAGATTTGTCGGAATTGCGGTGACGGTGAATGATGAATTTTTGGTTGTCCGTGATGGTCCGGATAATACCAGTCCTGTTGATCCGGACAGTCGCGTACTCCGATTTGGTTATGTAAAGACCGATTCCGTAACCTATAAGGATAAAATGATTACTCCTCTCGGAGATTTTCAGGCAGGTCAGGGTATTGCAATTACTACGCTGAATCACCCGACAGGTATTGCCTCATTCCCCAGCAGCAAGGATTTCGTCCTGGTGCAAAATTCCGACGGTATTCAATATTCTGCAGTATGGATGGCATATACCATTTCATCCGACTTCGAAGGATGGATCGCTAAATATGATCCCGTTCAAGTTACTGGCATCGATTTTATCCGACCGAACCGTTTTAAGGATGCCCGCGCGGTGGCGATCGACCGTGTTCGAAAAGATATCTTCATCGTGGATGCCGAATTGGATAGCGTCGTTAAATTCAACTCCCGCGGGAGATTTAAGTCAGAATCCTTCGGGGCAAAATCGGTCGGCATCTCATTGAATCATCCCTCAGGGATCGCTGTTGCGGAGAACACGCTCTATGTATGCGATTCTGGTAACAACAGGATCGTACTGTATCGCCTGTCTACTGACCGATAATAGGCCGATAGGTAACCCTTTCCCGGATTTCCAGCGCTCTTACCATTAGCCTCTACCACACTGTGAGTACCAAGAGCAAATTGCATATCGTGATTTTTAGCGGCGCAGGCCTTTCGACGGAAAGCGGAATTCCGACCTTCCGCGACAGCGGGGGACTATGGGAACAGCATCGTATTGAGGATGTAGCTTCACCGGAAGGATGGATGAGGAACAAGAAACTCGTCCTGGATTTCTATGCGATGCGTTTTGCGAAACAGGCCGAATGTCTTCCGAATCCTGCGCACCTGGCAATCGCTGAACTCTCAGCCCGGCATGCGGTTGTGAATATTACACAGAATATCGATACGTTACTTGAGCGCGCAGGATGTGAAAATGTCTGGCATCTTCATGGCCGGATCGATATGCAGAAGTGTGAATATCATCACTCACTATCATTTCCATACGACACACAATTCGAATGCGATTACCGATCTTCTATCACGAAGCCGATCCGGCTGGGTGATGAATGCCCGAAATGCGGCGGACAGTTACGACCGGATATTGTCTGGTTCGGTGAACCGGTCGACATGAGGGAAGATCAATTGTCGGAAATTGTCAATACGGCGGATATCTTTATCGGTGTCGGAACGTCGGCACAGGTCTATCCGGCGGCTGGAATGCTGCCATTGTTCCGCAGGACGCAGGAGAAATACTTCATTGATCCGCATCCGAATTATGAAGTACTGGACGGCTATCATGTGCTGAAGGGAAGTGCAAGCGAGCAGCTTCCCGCACTGGTTCGTAGACTCTTAGATTGAAACGATGAACAGCGGAAATCCGTTGTTAACCGGTATTCCGTAATCCGGCGGCAATACCATTGATGCACAGAAACATCACTTCTTCCAGCTCCCTCCGTTTTGCATCCGACAGCTTCCTGTTTCTCATCCGATGCAGCAATTCTACCTGCATCAGGCTCATGGGATCGACATACGGATTCCGTAACGTTATCGACTTTTGAAGAATAGGATTATTGTCAAGGATGTTCTTTTGTCCGGTGATCGCTGTAATGGAATGTTTTGTTTTCTCAAAGCGATCGAGCAGGAGCTGATAGGTTTCGCTACCCAATGACGTCGGTTGGACAAGCCCAGCATATTGCCGTGCAATATCAAAATCTGCATTAGCGATGATCATCTGAATATTATCGACGAGCGAACGGCAAAATTCCCAATGAGTGTACATTGTCCTCAGCGCAGCAGGGGACACCGGCGGAGCAGCAGTCAATCCATCGTCTACGCCGAGCCATCCCGGCAGGTTATGCCGGCTCTGCATCCATGCAAAGACCCATGGAATGGCGCGCAGGTCTTCGATACGTTCGGAGTCCATGCGTTTTGCGGGACGCGAACCGATCTTCATCCGTGTGATCTCTTTGAGCGGCGTCGCCTGAAAATAATATTTTACCAGCCGGGGATCGTTGTACACAATGGAGCGATATTCACTAAAGCTTTTTTCCGCCATCACCGCCATCGTTTCCAGCCATTGCGGGTGATTGGCCACTTTCACTTTATGTAGATTCGTCTTATCAAAAAACTTCAGCAGTATGGCAGAGGTGGTCAATTCCAGCGTACGCTGTGCGATCTCGGTATGGGAATATTTCAGGGAGACCACTTCACCCTGTTCGGTGATCTTCATCTGCCCATTGATTGAAAAACCGTTTAACGCCATAATCGCCTGGAACTCCGGACCGCCGCCGCGTCCCACAGTTCCTCCTCTGCCATGGAAGAACATCCAGTCGATCTTATGATCAGCTGAACATTTCGCCAGCGCCCGCTGCGCTTTATACAATTCCCAGTTGGAGGTGACGATGCCGCCATCTTTGCTGCTGTCGGAATATCCGAGCATGATCTCCTGCCGGTTGTTCCGCAACTCGAGATGTTTTTTATATGCCGGATTGGAATACAACTGCTCCATGATCTGGACAGACGAACGCAAATCGCCGATGGTTTCAAAGAGCGGGACGATATTCAATGTACTTTGCCGTTCCTTAAAAGAGGAGAGGCCGGTCAGTTTCATCAGAAACAGTACTTCAAGAACGTCGGCTGGAGATTCTGTCATGCTGATGATATAGGAACGGATTGCCCGCGGGTCGATTTCGGTCAATGCCTTTTTAATTGTTCTGAATGTTGCCAGCATCTCTTGGGATTGCTGCGAGAGAAGTTCTTCTTTGAATCGGAACGGTGCAGAACTGAGGATCGCTTTTGTCAGCCAATCCGAACGTTCGTCATCGGAGAGAGAAGAATATTTGACATACGATTGCGAATAGATTTCGGATACCGCTGCCGTATGCACTTTTTTATGTTGACGGATATCCAGTGTTGCAAGATGGAATCCGAACGTTTCGACATTTCTGATCAGATTCTTCAGCACTCCACCTGTCAGCACACTCCCTTTGTTCTTCTGCACGCTCGTACGGATCAGCGACAAGTCATGCAGGAACTCTGTGGAAGATGCATAGGTCTTCTCGTCTTTTGGGAGCGTGCCGTCGATCTTCTTTTTATAGCGCAGTAATTTCCGGTATGCCAGTGCGATCGATATGCGATAGATTTCGTTCTTGTTCCGGAGACCAGGCGGGAACATCTCATTCTTTCCGTCGATGTCATCCTGGATGGAGTGCAGCAATTCCTTGTCCGTCGGCACGACCGCCGCAGATTCGCTGCGGACGACATACAACTCGTCCATCATTTTCAGATACATATCGATGATGGTAAACGACTGTTTCTTTAAGGCGGACCAAGTGACGTCGGAGGTCACAAACGGATTTCCATCCCTGTCACCGCCGATCCATGAACCGAATTGGATGAATGACGGGATCTTGTCCACGAGTGTCGGGTACGTATCTTCCAGCGCTCGTTCCAATTCCCTATAGAACGAGGGGATTGTCGAGTGGAGTACCTGAGTAAAATAAAAGAGGCCATTGGTCACTTCATCCAACGGTGTAACATCGTATGATCGTGTCTCTTCCGTCTGCCAAAGACTGGTAACATTGCGTTTCAGGGACTGGGTCAGTTCATCTTTTTCTTCTGCAAGAATATCCGTCCGGTCAAATTTCCCCAGCACGGTCCAGATACGGGAATGCTTCTCCAGCACGGTGCGGCGTAATGCTTCCGTCGGATGTGCGGTGAAGACGGGGGAGATGAAGACCCGTGAAAGGAACTGTGACATTTCTGCAGCAGTCACTTTCTTCTTCTTTGCCAGTTGCAGCGTATGTCGGAGGGATCCCTGCGGATACTGTTTTGTTCCCAGCCGTTTCTGTTCGCGCAACCGCTGGATGCGGTGATGCTGTTCCGCGATATTGACGAGCTGGAAATAGATGGAAAATGCGCGGATTAATTTCCGCATGGATGTCGGATCCAATGATGCGATTGTCTTTGAAAGGGATTGTTGCACATCGCTGCTGTGCGACTTCCGGTATTCCTTGGTCCACAACCGGATTGATTCTTCCAATGCGAAGAACGATTTTCCTTCCTGTTCCTTGATGACATCGCCAAGAACGTTGCCGAGTAGCCGGATATTGGCGCGCAGGAGCATGTCGGATGAGTGTAATGATGCTGAGGTGTTCACAGAACGCTGTTTCTTCCCTTGAATGTTTGCCGTCCAACAGTATCGTTTGAAAGGCATGGATGAACAATTTTGTAATAAATCATGATAATATAGTAAATCATTCTGAAAGTTTTTCCTTAAAACACCGCAAATTTGACGATTTACAATTAATTGTTATATTCTTCGAACGATTATTTACATCTCTAGGGGAGTTATGAAAAAAATCGGCATTCTGTACGGACAAGAAAATACTTTCCCGCCGGCATTCATCGAACATGTCAATTCCGCCAAAGAAATGAATATCATTGCGGAATCAGTAATGATCGACAAAGTGATTCAGGGTGAACCGACGGAATACGCGGTGATCATAGACCGCATCTCTCAGGATATTCCTTTCTACCGTGCGTATTTGAAGAATGCAGCGCTGAACGGGACAGCGGTGATCAATAATCCATTTTGGTGGAGTGCTGATGAGAAATTCTTTAACAACAGCCTTGCCACAAAAATCGGCGTTGCAGTACCGAAAACCGTCATCCTCCCTTCCAATCAGCATCCGGATGATACCACCGAGCGATCAATGCGCAATCTTGCCTATCCATTGAATTGGGATGCGATCTTCAACTATATCGGTTTCCCTGCTTACTTCAAACCGTTCGCCGGCGGGGGATGGAAGAATGTTTATAAAGTGAACACGACGCAAGAATTCTTCAAAGCCTATAATGAAACCGGAAAACTGGTGATGATGCTCCAGGAAGAAATCATCTTTTCGGAATATTTTCGTTGTTACAGCATCGACTGCAGGGATGTCCACATCATGCAGTACGAACCGAGGAATCCTCACCACTTGCGATATGTGAAGAATGGCCCCCCCATTGCTCAGAAGGTGCTGGACAAAGTTACGGAAGGGGTCCTTCGATTGAATGAATACCTTGGATACGATTTCAACACCGTCGAATTTGCGATCCGTAACGGTGTGCCATATGCGATCGACTTCTGCAATCCCGCACCGGATGCAGATATCAATTCTGTCGGCCAGGAAAATTTTGAATGGATTGTTGAAGCGGCTTCTTCCATGGCAATCCGGCGGGCAAAGGCGCATCAGGAAGGGAAGAATAATCTACGCTGGGGAGCATTTATCTCGTCGTTCGTTGCGGGAAAGGGTCTCTGATGGCTGCTAATTTGTTCACGTTGGGGATCGAAGAAGAATTTCAGATTGTTGATCCTGTTACGAGAGATTTGAAATCGCATATCGAAGAAATTCTGGAAGAAGGCAAGTTCGTGCTTCGGGAGAACATCAAACCGGAGATGCACCAATCGGTCGTTGAAGTGGGAACAGAAGTGTGTGCGACAGTTCAGGACGCACGCCGTGAAGTGATCAAACTTCGCAGCACACTGGCGCAGCTTGCCAAAAAAAAGGATCTGTGCATCGCAGCAGCTGGGACACATCCCTTTGCGCGATGGGAAGCGCAAAAGATCACCGATCACGAACGATACCGCGAGATTGTCGAAGATATGCAGCAAGTTGCCCGAGCGAATTTGATTTTTGGACTGCATGTGCACGTGGGCATGCCGGACCGGGAGACGGCCATCCAGGTGATGAACACCGCGCGGTATTTCCTTCCGCACATTTTTGCCCTTTCCACGAACTCCCCGTTTTGGATGGGGAGTAATACGGGATTCAAATCGTACAGGATCAAGATCTTCGAACGCTTTCCCCGCACCGGCATACCGGACAGCTTTGAATCGCTTTCCGATTATGAAGACTATATCAAACTGCTGATGAAGACGCACTGCATTGACAATCCCAAACGGGTTTGGTGGGATATCCGGCTGCATCCGTTCTTCGATACGCTGGAATGGAGGGTCTGCGACATTCCGATGCGAGTGGATGAAACGATTGCGCTCGCGGCACTGATGCAGGCAGTAACAGCAAAACTGTACAAATTGTTTAAGAAGAACCTCGGCTTCCGCAATTATAAGACTCGGCTGCTGAACGAAAACCGGTGGCGTGCAGCACGGTACGGCATACAGGGCAAATTGATCGATTTCGGGAAACAGGAAGAGGTTCCGTTTTCCAGTCTAGTCGATGAACTGTTGGAATTTGTTGACGATGAGATCGATGAACTTGGGAGCCGGAAGGAGGTCGAATATGTTCTGCAGATCCTTCAGGCGGGGACAGGTGCGGACCGGCAATTGGCAGTGTGGAACGAAACGAAAGATCTCAATGCTGTCGTTGATTTGATTATTAAAGAAACTGCCATTGGACTGACATAGTACTACTTGAAGCTATCTCAAAAATGAATTTTATTGTCATTCCGGACGAAGCCCCAAAGGGGCAAGTGAGCCTGCCTGCACCAACGGTGTTCCTTTGGAACCGGCAGGCAGGGAATCTCGTTTTTATTATTGAAGACAAAATCGAGATTTCTCTCCCGCTAAAGCGGGATCGAAATGACAATGATTAGGTATTTTTGAGACCACTTCAAATTAAAACGAAGGATGAATATTTGACTACCGAAATAACTGCTGTTGGATTTGATGCTGTGTTGAGCAATGGAGCGCGCAATGCAGTCCGCGATTGTTTGCGGCTGCAACCTACCGAACGTATCACCATTATTACCGACAGAGACACCGTTGAGATTGCCGCTTCGCTCGTTCATGAGATCGAAAAGATCGGCTCGGACTATTCCGTGTTTGTGATGGAAGATTACGCAGACCGGCCGCTGAAAGAGATGCCGAAACAGATTCTGGATGATCTCGCCCAATCACAGGTGAGCATCTTTGCTGCTATTACGCAGACCGGCGAACTCGGATCGCGGATACAAATGACCAGTGTTGTGAACAAGAACAAAATCCGCCACGGTCACATGGTGAACATCAACAAGCAGATCATGACCGAAGGTATGTGCGCCGATTTTCTGGAGGTGGACAGGATCAGTGAACGTCTTGTAACGAAGGCGAGGCAAACAAAAGTGATCAGGGCAAAAACTTCCGCAGGAACGGATTTCACCGCACAGTTTGCCCCGCACCTGAAGTGGCTGAAGACGAGCGGCATTATTTCTCCTGATAAGTGGGGAAATCTTCCCGGCGGCGAGATTTTTACATCGCCCGACAATACGAACGGACTGTTCGTTGTCGATGGTGTCGTAGGTGATTATCTTTGTCAGAAATGGGGAGATATTCAGCGCCATCCTCTATTTATAGAAGTGGTGAAAAACAGGATACACACTGTTGAATGTTCCAATAAGAAATTGTTAAAAGAGTTTCTTGACTACACGCATACCGACGAAAACAGCGACCGGGTCGGTGAATTTGCCATCGGTACGAATATCGCGTTGAAACGGATTATCGGTCACATTCTGCAGGATGAGAAATTCCCGGGGATCCATATCGCTTTCGGACATCCGTATGCGGATCACACCGGTCAGAATTGGGTTTCGACCACGCACATTGACTGTGTCGGACGGAATTTCGATATCTGGATGGACGAAGTGCAAGTAATGGAAAAAGGGAAGTTCATTTTCGAGAATTTTTAAACCATACAATGATCCCTGAAATCAGGAAACAGATCAACGCTGAATTCACCGACGCAAAGTATGCTGCGTTTGTGAAAGAGCTGAATACGACGTATAAGTATCCTACTGATTTCCGATCTGCGGAAACTCCCATTTTCTTCTCGCGGGATTTGGCAAAACATCTTGTGACAGGGGCGGAGGGAATCGTCGCGCAGCTTCAAACTCCTGAATTTCATCGTCATGCCACCTCATCGATCCCGCAGGGATTATTCGTTCCCCATGAAACACCGCATCCTGTTTTTCTCCAGGTCGATTTCGGGATCACAAAAGGTGATGATGGTACTGTTATTCCCCAACTGATCGAGCTGCAAGGTTTTCCCTCGCTCTATGGATACCAGGCATTCCTGAACGATACAACACGCAAACATTATTCCATTCCGAAAACGTATGCAGCAGCGTTCAATGGTTACGTCAGGGAAACGTATACCGATTTATTGAGGAACGTTATTCTTGGGGATTCAGATCCCGAAAACGTCATATTGATGGAAATCGAGCCGGAGAATCAAAAAACACGAATCGATTTTGCTATTATGGAAGCAATGATCGGTATTCGCACAGTGTGCCTGACGAAGGTGAAAAAGCGGGGACGTCATTTGTTCTATGCACATCATGGGAAGGAGATTCGGATCGAACGGATCTACAATCGGGTAATCTTCGATGAGTTGCTGAGAAAACGGATTCGCGCAGAATTCAATATGACGGAGGATGTGGACGTTCATTGGGTGGGGCACCCGAACTGGTATTTCCGTATCAGTAAACACACACTGCCGTTTTTGCAAGGGATGTATGTGCCAAAGTGTTTTTTCGTCAGCGATCTCATAAATTATCCGGTTGATCTGGAGAACTATGTTTTAAAACCGCTCTACTCCTTTGCCGGCCTCGGCGTTGATATCGATGTGACGAAAGAAAAACTGGATGCACTAAAAGATAAATCGCAATTTTTATTGCAACGGAAAGTGGATTATGCCGATCTTATCGCAACGCCGGAGGGATATGCAAAAGCGGAAGTACGTATGATGTTTATTTGGCCGGAACAGGGTGAACAGAAACCGATCCTTGTCAAGAATCTCATCCGGCTGAGCAAAGGAAGAATGATGGGTGTCGATTTCAATAAAAATAAAACATGGGTGGGATCGTCGATAGCATACCACGAACCGTTATGAGGAGCGCAATGGCGAAAAAGCAATCACGGGAACTCTATATAAAGAACATGGTTTGCGACCGCTGCATCCGGGTCGTTCGGGAAGAGCTGGTGAAACTCGGTCATGACGTGCGTGCAGTCAGTTTAGGCGAAGCGGAGATTGGAGGAACTGTAACCGACGGACAACTGTTGGAGATCAGAAGCATGTTGGTGCAAAACGGTTTTGAACTGATAGAGGATAAAAATGCAAAAATCATTGAAGCAATTAAAACTGCTGTGATACAGCTGGTGCATCATAATCATGACACCCAACCGTTAAAAATCAAATATTCTGAATATATATCCCGTGCAATCGGTAAGGATTATCATGCCTTGAGCGTTCTCTTCTCTTCCGTCGAGAATATTACCATCGAACAGTACATTATCAGACAAAAGATTGAACGGGTGAAGGAATTGATCAAATATGATGAACGATCGTTAAGTGAAATTGCCTATATGATGAAGTACAGCAGTGTGCAGCATCTCTCGAATCAGTTCAAATCAGTAACGGGATTCACACCCAGTCAATTCAAAAAACTCTCTCCCTCGCAACATCATCAGCATCGCAAACCGCTGGATAAGGTACAATAACATGCCATAACAATTCTGCACAATAATTTCCCTAAAATGTAATGTTTTTGGGAAAATCTCCATGTACATTTCTACAGTCACTATAGGAGAATACATGAAAACAAAACAGATGAGCATTTCTGGAATGTCCTGCGGACATTGTGCAATGACTGTCAAAAAAGAGCTCAGCAAGATTGACGGCGTCACGGTGAAAACGGTCGTAATCGGTTCGGCAGAAGTTGACGTGGATGAATTGAAAGTCACCGATCAAAAGCTCCGTCAGGCAGTGGAAGAAGCAGGATATTCAGTTATTTCTATTAATTAAAGTATCTATGTTGTTTGATACCGTGTTATGGTGTCATACAATACACAAAAGCTTCTAGTGTCCTGTACCATAAATACTTTAAATAATTTGGATTAAAAATATTCTGTCATTCACGCATGCTTTTGGCGAGAATCTTAAATTTAGATACCCGACAAAGGCACTCGGGTATGACGAATTAGTTAAGGAACATCTGATACACCACACTAGTAAGATGTAAGATGTAGGACACCTCAAAGGTATCCTACATCTTACCCAAACACTTTTGAAGTACCATACACCATCCAAACTATTATGGAAACAAAAATTCAGACGATCACACTTCCTGTTGAAGGGATGACCTGCGCAAGCTGCGTAGCGCGCGTGGAAAAAGTGCTTTCCAAAGTTGAAGGGGTTGAAAAAGCGACGGTGAACCTCGCTACGGAAAAGGCGACGGTGAAATTCGATCCTGCGGTAGCCTCGACAAGTTTGCTTGCAGCTGCAGTCGAAGAGGCCGGATATAAACTCATCGTGGAAAATGTCAAAGAATCGTCCGAGACATCAGCATCGTCGGATAGTTACATGAAACTTAAAAAAGAATTTATTATCAGTGTTCTGATCGCCCTGCCGGTGATGTTCGTCAGTATGGTCAGCATGACAGATTGGTTTATGGAAATCTCGCCATTGGGGATGGATGAGATCAACAAACTATTATTTCTTGGTACGACAGTGATTATGATCGTTTCAGGAAAACGGTTCTTTTCAGTCGCCTGGAAATTGGCAAAACATGTTGAAGCGGATATGAATACGCTGGTCGCCGTCGGCACCGGTGTTGCCTATCTCTTCAGCTCTCTTGTCGTCCTTTTCCCGGAATGGCTTCCGGAGACTGTAGCTGAATCCGATGTGTATTTTGATACTGCTGCAGCGATCATCACGCTTATTCTGCTCGGTAAAATGCTCGAAGCCCGGGCAAAACTGCGGGCGTCGGATGCGATGCGAAAATTGATGTCGATCCAGCCGAAGACTGCGCACGTGTCTCGAAATAACAGCTATAGGGATATTGCGATATCGGAAGTTGTCGTCGGTGATAGAATACTGGTCCGGCCCGGAGAAAAAATACCGGTTGATGGGAACGTTGAAAAGGGAGAAACTGCCATCGATGAATCGATGATGACGGGAGAAAGCATTCCTGTTTCCAAAAAGAATGGGGATACGGTTATCGGCGGGACACTCAATACCACGGGAAGTATTGAATTCCGCGCAACTGCAGTTGGCAGTGAAACAGTCTTGGCACAAATCGTCCGTCTTGTGGAAGAAGCGCAAGGATCAAAAGCGCCGATTCAATCGCTCGCAGACAAGATTGCCGGCGTGTTTGTTCCAACAGTGATCGGGATTGCGCTTGTCACATTTATTGCAGGAATGATACTGTTCAATCTGCCCTTCACCAGTGCAATGATTCATGCGATTGCTGTACTCATCATTGCTTGTCCGTGTGCGCTCGGTCTTGCAACACCGACTGCAATCATGGTGGGGACAGGTCGAGGAGCGACATTGGGTGTGTTGATCAAAAATGCAGAAAGCCTTGAGAGGGCTGGATCTGTGACGTCAGTAGTGTTTGATAAGACCGGGACGATCACAGAAGGGAAGCCGTCCGTTACGGATGTATCCCTTTTCAATGAGTATTCCAAAGAAGAAGTACTGATGCTTGCCGCCTCCGTCGAATATAAATCTGAACATCCTCTCTCAAAAGCGATTATGCACTATGCACAGATGCATAATATTGCGGCCCAGCCAGTGGAAGGGTTTCTCGCAAATCCCGGTCACGGGATCACTGGTAAGGTTGATGGGAAAAACGTTGTCATCGGGAAAGAAGAGATTATGAGAGAATCGCTGGTGAATATTTCTTCTGCCGGTGAAAGTGTTGCGCGTCTTCAGGAGGAAGGGAAAACCGTTATTTATATCGGAGTTCAGAGAAAACTTGCCGGTATCATTGCTATAGCGGATACACTGCGGGCATCATCACAAGAAGCAGTCCGCAGACTTCAGCAGATGAATATCAGCGTAACGTTGTTGACCGGCGATAATTCGAAAACTGCCGAAGCAATAGCCCGTCAGGTGGGAATCACGACTGTTATCGCAAATGTTTTGCCGAAGGATAAAGCCGAGTATATCAAACAGTTGCAGTCACAACATCAGATTGTGGCGATGGTGGGGGATGGGATCAATGATGCTCCGGCGCTCGCACAAGCTGACGTCAGTCTCGCAATGGCGTCGGGAACCGATGTCGCGTTGGAGACGGCGGATGTTGCATTGATGCGGCACGACATTACGGCGGTTGTTCGTGCGATAACACTTTCCCGGAAAACAATCTCGACAATTAAGCAAAACCTGTTTTGGGCATTTATCTATAATGTTATTGGAATTCCTCTTGCGGCGTTCGGAATGTTGAGTCCCACATTTGCAGCCGGCGCTATGGCGTTAAGTTCAGTGAGTGTTGTTACGAATTCGCTGCGACTACGGAAGACAAAAATCTAAACACGGCACTTCTTTTTTTTCTCTACCCAATTACTTTTTCACGACTAACCTTCCCAAAATACTGCTTGACAAGAAGTATCATTTTTCTTACAATAAGGTATACTTTGAAGATGCAGGTATATTAACTAAGCTTTTTCATTGAAATTAGATGTTTTTTATAAACTTACTGTGATTTTTGTAGAAAAGAATCCTAAAGAGTTTTATATGCCGTTAGATAGGACCAGCAATCGTTCGCTTCATACGCAAATATATGAAAGCATAAAATCGCAGATTGTGAACGGTAAACTGCTGACCGACCAGAAATTACCGACTCAAATAGAACTGGCAGCCCAGTATAACGTCAGCATGATCACGATCAAAAAGGCGTTGAATGATCTGATCCGGAATGGGTATCTGTATTCCATCGTCGGCACCGGAACATTTGTTGCAAAACGCTCGAAGGTGTTGAATTTCAATCAGCAAAAAGCGGTCGGTCTCGTGTTGGTGGATCTTAAAAGTCCGTTCTTTTCCATGATCATGCAAAGTGTGGAGGAACATGTTTCCGAACAAGGATACACGCTTCTGTTGTCAAAGACCGCTGGGAATGTTGACCGCGAAAAAATATTGATCGAAAATCTTATCCGGACAGGTGTGGAAGGGCTGATCATTGCTTCGATGAGTCATAAACATTATTCCACTGGCATACTCAAAAAATTACAGAAAGAAGATTTTCCGTTTGTCATGGTTTCCTATATCGAAGATAAAGATATTTGCTATGTCGGAACGGATAATGAGGCAGGAGGATACATAGCCGCTCAGCACCTTCTTTCGATTGGACGAAAACACATCGGGTACATCAACGGTGAAGAAGGAAACCTGCTTGGCGAACTTCGCAAAAAAGGATTTCTTAAAGCGCTGCATGAACACGGAATACAATTTCGCAATGAATACGAATACCGGCTGCAATTGAAATATGAGTGGAACGATTTTGAATCAGGGTATTTGATCGGTAAATCATTCTTCGCAACAAAAAATAGACCGGATGCGGTGTTCGCGTATAACGATCTCTCCGCACTTGGTTTTATGAAAGGCGTGCAGGAGTCCGGATTGAAAGTCCCGGATGACGTTGCAATTATTGGATTTGATGATATCG
>JBAYJG010000056.1:0-14018 GCA_041665225.1 Bacteroidota bacterium | reverse complement strand
TTGCTTCGGCATATCCCGGTTTCAGAACATCGTAGATGAGCCTAATGCGGTCTTTGTATGGAATGAATGCGGACTTCATGGCATTGATCGTGATCTTTTCCAGCTCTGCCAGATCAAGGCCGAATGTTTTGTGCGCAAGATGATATTCGTCCGTCAGTGTAATGCCGCTCATCAGCCGATCATCGGTATTGAGCGTGAGGCGAAATTTATATTTATGGTAAATCGGGAAAGGATGTTCTTCAATGGATCGGACGGCACCTGTATGGAGGTTACTCGTCAGGCAGATCTCGATCGGAATACGTTTATCCAGTACATATTGGGCGAGTGTTCCCATAGAAAGAACTTCGCCATCTTTCACTTTCATATCTTCGATCAACCGTGTGCCATGGCCGATGCGATGCGCGCCGCACCATTGAATGGCCTGCCAAATGGATTCCTTGCCGAACGCTTCGCCGGCATGGATCGTTATATTAAAGTTCTCACGCTGGATATAATGGAATGCATCCACATGTTTTTTTGGCGGATAGCCCCCTTCTTCACCGGCAAGATCGAAACCGATCACCCCCTGATTCCGAAATTCAGTCGCCAGTTCTGCTACTTCCAATGAAACAGATGGTTCCATATGGCGCATGGCGCAGATGATCACTCCATAGTGCACTCCGAAATCCTTTTTGCCGCGAGAAAGTCCGGATAACACTGCTTTTATCACCCGCGATACAGATAGGCCTTTCCCTGTATGGAAGATTGGTGCAAAGCGTGTTTCAAAATAGACCACTCCGTCCTTCTTCATATCTTCAACTGTTTCGTATGCCACCCGTTCCAGTGCTTCTTCAGTCTGCATCACTCCGCACGTGTGCTCAAATCCTTCCAGGAACAACGGCAGGCTGCCGCGCTGTGCGCCACGCTGAAACCACTGGTCTAGTTCTCCAGGATCCTTCGTTGGGAGCTTCGCATAATGCTGTTCTTTGGCGAGTTCGATCACTGTTTGGGGACGGACACCGCCGTCGAGGTGATCATGGAGAAGGACTTTGGGAATGGTGCGGATGAAGTCTTTGGTGAGTTTCATAAGGTGTTTCTCTCAAAAATTTCTTTTTAATATAGACAAAATATTTGAAGAAATCTAAAATAGTATCAATGCAGATGTGACACCTGTGGCAGGGGAAAGCTGTACACTTTCGCGGATGTGTGCGATAAGTTTTTCCAGTGGATCCATTGAGGAATCGTACTCCGCTTATTTTCTTTTT
Organism: Bacteroidota bacterium; assembly: GCA_041665225.1. GTDB lineage: Bacteria > Bacteroidota > Ignavibacteria > UBA10030 > UBA8401 > UBA8401. The sequence goes on along the minus strand of JBAYJG010000056.1, from coordinate 12,774 downwards.
ACCTGTTCTACTTTGATGATATTCGTCGGACACATTCGGGCGGCAATGGTATTCGCTCGATACTCATCATCTCCGACAATTGCCGAAACGACACCTTTCTTTTCTGTCCCCTGCAGCAGAATGCTTTTGCCGTCTTTCTTTGAAATACGCCAGCGATTTGGTGCTACTTCAACGCACGCATTGCAGCCGATACACTTCGAACGAAAATGAGTTATGCGAATCATGCTTTTTCCCGTATCATTTCCGCGTAAGCAGGCATCCACCTATCCGGACATTCACTGTTACATTCTCTGATGTGGACAGCATTATTTGTTATCGACGAGTTTGTACAGAGAATCGGATGGGCGCATCATTTCCAAGAGGGGGAATGTCACTTCATCTCCCTTCATAGCCCGCTGTACCGGTGTATCATTCACTTGCAGTTCTTTAATCGTTGCGTGGATATACCCTGTGGTTGGTCCGGTGATAATTATTTCATCTCCAACTTCAAGAGACTGTGCCTCCATTTTGAAATGGGCGATGTGCGGTTTGACAAAATAGTTCACTCCTTTTGCGACATATACTTTTCGTTTCGTCGCCTGTGAGTCAACAGTATCCGACCATTCTCCCATCGTTCGGCCGAGGTAGTAACCGTCCCAGAATCCGCGGTTGTAGACAGTTGCGAGTTTCTCTTTCCACTTCGTTATTTTTTCCTGCGTATATGTTCCTTCTGCGATAGAATCAACGGCTTCTCTGTAACATTGTGTGGTTGTATACACATAATCGGCAGAACGTCCGCGTCCTTCTATCTTCAGGACAGTAACGCCCGCATCAATAATTTTATCGAGAAAATCGATTGTGCAGAGATCTTTTGCGGACATGATATATTCATTATCGATTTCCAATTCATAGCCAGTGTCTTTATCCGTGACAATGTAATCTCGCCTGCAATTTTGTATGCACGCGCCCCTGTTTGCAGATGAAAAATGCGTGTGCAAACTTAAATAGCATTTTCCCGAAACAGCCATGCAGAGTGCGCCGTGGGAGAAGACTTCGATTTGAATCGGCTTGCCGGAAGGGCCGCAGATGTTCTGCCGTTTGATCTCACGGGTAATATCCGCGACTTGGGAGAGGGAGAGTTCGCGTGCAGTTACCATGACGTCGGCAAATGTTGAAAAGAATTCCACCGTTTCTATGTTTGTGACGTTCGCCTGCGTGGAAATGTGCACTTCCATGTTCTTCTTTTTCGCGTACATCAACACTGCATGATCTGCTGCGATAATGGCAGTAATGCCGCTCTCTTTTGCCGCATCCACAATGCTGCGCATCAGCTGCAAATCGTGATCATACATGATTGTGTTGAGTGTAATATACGATTTTACATTGTGTTCCCGGCACATCTCGGCAATCGTTACTAAATCTTCCGTTGTAAAATTGTTGGAAGACTTTGCGCGCATATTCAACTGTTCGATGCCGAAATAGACAGAGTTCGCCCCCGCTTTCATAGCGGATGACAACGCTTCCCACGATCCTGCGGGAGCCATGATTTCAATATTGGTATTCATGCTTTAAAGGTACAAAAATTATTTTGTCCAACAAAAAACCTCACAAGCTTTGTCCTTGCGAGGTTTAGAAAAGCCTTCCTAAAAAATGCTTACGCTAATTTGCCGACTGCCTTTTCAACGTTGTCCAAAATACTGCTGTCCTTCACAAGTTCAAGAGATTTCTGGATATCATCATGCAGGATTCTATCGTGATCTAAGAACGGGATCACTTTTCGAATGGTTTGATAAGCTGCGTTTGTTCCTTTGCCGCATTTGAGTGGTTTGTGAAAATCAACTCCCTGTGCAGCGGTCATCATCTCGATTGCGATCACTGTCTGTGCATTTCTCAGAATGCGCCAGCACTTTTGCGCGGCAATAGAGCCCATGGAATTATGATCTTCCTGATTTGCAGAGGTCGGGATTGAATCGACGCTTGCAGGATGTGCGAGAACTTTGTTTTCCGATACAAGCGATGCGGCTGTGTATTGTGCAATCATCAGCCCGGAATTCAAACCGCCGTTTTGCGTGAGAAAACGGGGAAGTCTGCTTAATGCACCGTTGACCATCCGTTCCGTCCGCCGCTCGGAAATATTCGCCAATTCTGAAAGTGCGATTGCCGCAAAATCCATTGCCAGTGCCATCGGCTGTCCGTGAAAATTACCACCCTCCAGATGTTGTTTCTCCTTCGGGAAGATGAGCGGATTATCGTTTGCGGAATTGATCTCGATCTCCACGTTGGAAGCGACATATTCCAGTGCGTCTCGTGAAGCACCATGCACCTGTGGTGCACATCGAAGTGAATATGCATCCTGTACGCGATCGTCATTATGGCGATGTGATTCGCGGATTTCACTCTTTCGCAATAACATCCGGAGATTAGCGGCGGATGCTAGTTGTCCCTTATACGGACGGAGTTTATGGATACGCTCATCGAACGCAGTATCGGTCCCTTTTAATGCTTCAACGCTCAACGCGCAGGAAATATCGGACTGTTTCATCAATTGCAATGCTTCATGAGTAATCAGGGATGCAAATGCCGTCATCATCTGCGTGCCGTTGATTAATGCAAGACCTTCTTTTGCGGATAAGCGGATCGGCTGTAAACTGTTTTTCGAGAGGAGTGATTTTGCGCTTTCAATTCTATTGGAGCGGCTGTCGAAAATCTTTCCGTGTCCCATCATCGTCAGAACCAGATGGGCTAATTGTACGAGATCGCCGCTGGATCCGACCGATCCCTGCGACGGCACGACGGGAATCAGTCCGGCATTAAAGAATTTTACTATGAAAGCAACCGTTTCTGGACGAATACCGGAAAATCCTTTTGCCAGTGCGTTGATACGAAGGATCATCATTGCGCGGACAACTTCATATGGAAGAGGATTGCCGGCGCCGGCGGCATGGCTGAATATGAGATTTCTCTGCAGCAGTTCGATCTTATCGAACGGGATGCGGACATTCGCAAATTCCCCGAAGCCGGTGGTCACACCGTAAATCACTTCGTCGTTCGCAAGCCATTGTTCCACCAACGCACGGGAACGCGCCATCGCTTTCATAGCTGATGGCGCAAGAGAGATCTTCTGTTTGAAGTCGACAGCAGTTTCTGCCAGAGCGGCGATAGTAAGGGAATTGCCGGTGAGTTGTAATGTCATACAGTTTTTTTGGTAGAGTGAATAGTAATGCGCATTGATGTTTTCAAAAGCGCTGTTCTCTAAACTACATCCACGGCTGTTACCGTGAGTAGGTTCTGACGAACTCTTCCAGACCGTCGACGATCTTTCCTGCAATCAGTTTTCGGAAATTCTCGTCGATCAATTTCATTTCATCTTCCGGATTCGAGAGGAATGCCGTCTCCACAAGTACATTGGGATATTGTGTCGCACCGCTCAGGGAGAAGTTGAAGTTTCCCGTTACACCCCATTCTGAAAGTCCAAGCGAGAGCATATTCCTGTACATAATATCCGACAGCGGTTTGAATCCGGGGTAGCGGTAATATGCACTCGTTCCCTTCACTGCTTCCGGATCGGCATTTTCACCAATGGAATTTGCGTGGACACTGACGAAGAGTTGTACACCCGCGTTAAGCATTTTGTCGATCCTGTCGTTATTGCCGACATTCCAATCAGTTTCCCTCGTCATTACTGTTTTAATTCCTTTCGCCTGCAACTGTGCTTTCAGCTCTCTTGCGAGCGCAAGGGTGATGTCCTTCTCGATAGCGCCTGTTGCGCCTTTCGCGCCTTCGTTTCCGATTCCGTGCCCGGCGTCGATGCCGATGGTCAGTCTAGCCAGCGGTTTTAAAGTGTCAGCAATGACAGGGGGACGGCGTACCCTAACGCGTAGAGTTGTGCCTTCATAAGAGATATCGTAACCCCAATGTTGCTTGTGCTTGAGCAGGATCGTCAGTTGAAAATGTTCTGCTCCGACCTGTGTGGACTGTACTTGCTGAATTCCTGTGGCGGAAAGATGATGCGTGATCCAATTCGTATTGGAAGCGGCTCCGAAAATGTTCACGATAATCGATACCGGTTCGGTGGTTTGTTCGCTGATAAATGGGACTTTTTGCCCCATCGAAATTCGTACGACATCCTCGGAATCATTCCCGCTGATGGTGATGGAACCGGTGAGTGTGAACGGGAGAGGAGTATTTACCGGAAGGAGCTGTGCATTTTCCTGCGGCACCCAGCCTTCCATCCCATCAGAAAGTTTCACCCGGTACTGTGTGCCGGATTTCCCGGTGACAACCACCCGAACTCCTTCAACAAGAAATCCCAGCTTTGCGCCTCCGAGACGGTCTGTTCCAAGTCCTGCATTCAAGTACGGACGCTTGCCGATAATTTCGGCGGTGCGGGGGAGGGAATCCTGTATGATGGAAACCCTTCCTTTCGCGATTGCTTTTTCACTGCTGAAAAAATTCTTTCGTATTCGGACTTGAATCGCAGCATCGGCACACTGGTCTGTCGGCTGAATCTTGTACTGGCCGATATAATTTCCCGCACCGTTCCCATTCTTTCCTGTCAATTCGCGCATCGGGATCCCCGATTCTATCCCTTCAATATCGAATTCCGGCTGTTGACCAGGCGTTCCCTTCATCCGAACTTCCAAAACGTCGCCGTTGGTAAGCCAGAGATCTTCGGAGGGAGAAGAGATGTTGTCTATGTAGATCTCTCCTTCGGGATAGACTTTGGCGATCGGTTTCAGGAACACGATATCTTTCCACAACGAGTCACCGTTAGCATTCTTTACGGCAATATGCAAGGTTGTTGTGTCTGCTGTAAGGTAGTGCAAACCGACGAATGCGCCGCTCGGATAGACTTTCACTTCTTTATAATTGATGAACGCCTTCATCGTCGGTCCGGTGGATGCTGCGATACGGTGGCGAGAGAGTCCGTAATTCACGGTATCTTTTTCCGGGATGATGACACGAAGGAAGAGCGAATCATTCACCTGGGAGAAGAGCGGAAGAACTGCGATACAAAATAACAGAAACGATTTTACCATACTACCCCATGAGTGCAACACGAATTGAATAAATAAATGTAGAAAGAGATGGGGCGAGATTCAAGGAAGGAAGCGGACAAACTTAGGGAGTATCATACGCACACCCGAAGCCGGAACGGCTTCAGGTGTGCGCGGGTGTTTAGTAGATCACTTTGTTGAGGGGATATTCGATGATTCCTTCGGCGCCGGCGCGTTTCAACTGGGGGATAATTGCGCGGACCACCTTTTCTTCGAGGATCGTTTCAATGGCAACCCATTCGGAGTCCGACAGTTGAGAGATCGTCGGTTTTCGCAGGGCAGGGATAAGAGTTAGGATCTTTTCCAGATCTGCCTTCTTCAGATTCATCTTCAGTCCGACACGGGATCCGGCATTGATTGCTCCCTGCAGCAGCATCGCCATGTTTTCGATCTTCTCCCGTTTCCAAGGATCGGTCCAGCTTGCTTTATTTGCGATCAGTTTCGTGTTGGATTCAAGTACGACATCCACGATGCGCAGCTTATTTGCACGAAGGGAACTGCCGGTCTCGGTCACTTCCACGATCGCGTCGACAAGGTCAGGTGTTTTCACTTCGGTGGCACCCCAAGAAAATTCCACGGCAGCACTTACGCCGTGCTTTTTCAAGTATGCTTTGGTGATACCAACGACCTCAGTTGCAATCCGTTTTCCTTCCAGGTCCTTCACCGATTTCACCGGAGAGTTCTCGTGGACAGCCAGCACCCATTTCACTTTCCGCATGGATTGTTTTGAATAGACAAGATCGCAGACACTAATGACATCCACGCCATTCTCGATGATCCAGTCATATCCGGTCAGACCGGCATCAAAGACACCGTCCTCCACATACCGAGGGATCTCCTGTGCGCGGATCAGCATTCCTTCCAGTTCCTCATCATCAACGGAGGGAAAATAGGAACGGGAAGAGACGGAGAAATTAAATCCCGCTTTCGACAGCAGCTGAAGAGTGGATTCTTGAAGGCTTCCTTTCGGGAGGCCGAATTTAAGTTTGCTCATACTGGTCATACTATGACCGTCCTTAGGTTCACCTCCGGCAATGACCGGTATCTGCGGTCAACGGGTGTGCGAATGGACGATCGATTCAATGAATGGTCAACTGATAGAGATTGACCGTTGGATAGACAATGATATACAAGCCCCACATCACGATACCGACAGAGAGCGGAATAGAGAGATTGTCGTCGATTCTCCATGATCCTGCTTCCACAACGGTGCCGACAAGTGCGGCCACTGCGCCGATCAGATATTCTCCTGCAGCATATTCTGCCTTCGGAGTAAAATAAATGACGATCAACGCAAAGACGAAGAACGCCAAGCTTCCTTCGACACTCTTCTGCAGAAATTTTCTTCTGCCGAACCTGCGTCCGATCAACGCGGCGACGGAGTCGGAGATGATGAGAATTGGGAATGCCGTCAACACGATCAGTTTCGGGAACACGATCACGCAGATGGTTGCAGCGATCAGCACATTGGTTGCACCGTTCAGCCGTTTTCTGGCCGGGTCCGTCTCATGTTTCCGCAGCATGAAGCGGAAGATCTTATAAAAAAGATCCGCTGTCGGCTGATGGTAGTACCGAAGGAGGTCGACGATCAAAAAGCCGAACGTGATCGGCACCAGCAGCTGCAGTGCAAGATCACGTTCGATAAAATAATAAATGATCGGGATACTCAGAGAACAGAAATGGATCGCTTTCCGTGCAATCTCCGCCTTATAATCAATATTCGCAGCGTTGATCATACATTACGACTTGCGGGCGCGCGGCCGCGGTTTCGATTTCGGTTCACTTTTTCCGTTTTCTTCCTGTGCTGTGGCAACAACTGCCTTCTCCAGCACCGGTGCGGGAACAGAGACTTCCGGCACTGCCGGAGCATTGCCGTTGCCATTCTTCACCAGTGCGGGTAACTGTTCACCGCGAAGCACTTTATCAATCTCTTCGCTGTCCAGGATTTCCCGTTCCAACAGCACATTGGAGAGCGCATGCAGTTTGTCGATGTTCGAGGAAAGGATCTCGATCGCACGTTTTTCCGCGGTGGAGATGATCTTCTTCACTTCCTCATCAATCATCTTGCCGGTATCTTCACTATAATCGCGATGCTTCGTGATCTCGCGTCCCAGGAACAGTTCTTCCTCTTTTGCTCCGTACGTGAGCGGTCCCATCTTTTCGCTCATTCCCCACTCGCAGACCATCTTGCGGGCCAAGTTACTTGCCCGTTCGATATCGTTGCCGGCGCCTGTGGTGAATTCATTGAAGACGAGACGTTCCGCCGTCCGTCCGCCGAAGAGCATGGCGAGGAGCGATTCCAGATATCGTTTTGAATAGGTGTGCTTCTCGTCCATCGGCAGAGAGGTGGTTACGCCGAGTGCGCGGCCGCGGGGGATGATGGTCACTTTATGCACCGGATCCGATTCGGGAATGTATTTTGCCACGAGCACATGTCCTGCTTCATGGTATGCCGTGATCCGTTTTTCCTTGTCGGAAATGAGCATCGACTTGCGTTCAGTGCCCATCATCACTTTATCCTTTGCCTCTTCGAAGTCGCGCATTGTCACTTCTTTTTGATTCTTGCGGGCGGCAAGCAGCGCTGCTTCGTTCACCAGGTTTGCAAGATCGGCACCCGAGAGTCCCGGCGTGCCTTTTGCGAGCGTTTCCAATTTAATATCCAACGCCAGCGGAATATTCTTCGTATGTACTTTCAAGATTCCTTCGCGACCGCGCACATCAGGTCGGTCAACCACCACCTGGCGGTCGAAGCGGCCTGGTCGCATCAATGCGGGATCGAGAACATCGGGACGATTGGTTGCGGCGATGAGGATAACGCCGTTATTCTGTTCGAAACCGTCCATTTCCACGAGGAGCTGGTTCAGCGTCTGTTCCCGTTCGTCATGTCCGCCGCCGAGTCCGGCGCCGCGATGTCGTCCGACTGCATCGATCTCATCAATGAAGATAATGCATGGCGCACTTTTCTTTCCTTGATCGAACAAGTCGCGAACGCGGCTTGCACCAACGCCGACAAACATCTCAACGAAATCCGCACCGCTGATGGAGAAGAAGGGAACGCCTGCTTCACCTGCAACAGCACGGGCTAATAAAGTTTTTCCAGTGCCCGGAGGGCCCAGCAAGAGTACACCGCGCGGAATCTTTCCGCCCAATTTCTGGAACTTGGCCGGATCGCGGAGGAATTCGATCACTTCCTGCAGTTCCACTTTCGCTTCGTCGCAGCCTGCAACATCCGCAAAGGTAATGCGGATCTGTCCTTCGTTCAGCATCTTCGCACGGCTTTTGCCGAAGGAGAAGATCCCTTTTGTCCCACCCCCCTGCATTCTGCGGAAGATGAAGATCCACACGCCGATGATGATGATCCACGGAAGGGCGGTGATCAGCATGTTCGTCCACATACCATCTTCTTTCGAAATAGTAAAGGCGACATTGTGCGACGACCATTGAGCTATTACCGCATCATCGATATTCGTGTAGGGTAGAGTAAGAGTGAATTTTTCTGCTTTCACCCGTTTGCCGCTGGAGAGCGTAATCTCTTGCGGTTCGCGCAACACGCCATGAAAATCGAAATCATTCAGATTCGACTTCTTCACGACCGCTTTAGCGATTTGATTGTTGTTCAGCAGTTCCTGGTACTGAGTGAAAGAGAGTTCATATTCAGTTGCTTCGGCTCCCTTAAAAATAGTCATCACCAAAAATACTGCCATGATAATGGCAGACCAACTCAGGACAACGCGGAATGCCTTTCCCCAGTTGAACTCATCGTCATTGCGGTTCGGCAATTTTGGACGCTTTATTTTCGGCAAAAACTGCCGTTTATCATTCTGTTTGTCGCCTTGTTTCGGTGCTTCGTTCTTTTTTTCTTCAGACATGTCTCATGTTCTCCGGACAAATGATACTGTATTTTTCACAACATGCGGATCCCCGGTACGCGTTCTACGGTACGGACGGGTCCGTCGTTCAATTACTTTTTTTGTTCAACAATCTTATACACGGCCGGTATATTTCGGCCTTTCTGGGCGTAATCCAATCCATATCCTACAACGAAATCGTTCGGGATCTTGAATCCGATATATTCGATAGGGAAGTCTATCTTGACCGCTTTTGTTTTATACAACAGTGAAACAACAGAAAATGATTTTGGGTTCTGCGCCATTACCACTCTTTTGATGAAGTCGATGGAGAGCCCGGAATCGATAATATCCTCAACAATGATGATATGACGGTCCATCACCTGGCAATTCAGATCCTTCAGCAGATGGACGTTGCCGGAGGATACCTTTGCATCTCCGTAACTGGAGAGTTTTAAAAAATCGACTTCACAATCAATCGTGACCTGGCGGATAAGGTCAGAGAAGAAAATGAACGAACCGTTCAGTATTCCGATGAAGATCGGGGACTTTCCTTTAAAATCCTTGCTAATCTTCTTTCCTAATTGCTTGATCCGTGCGTTGATTTTCTTTTGATCAATGTAGGGAGCGAATTCCTCGTTGTTAACGATGACTGTTTTTTTTGCCATGAAATTTTATCGTTAGTTGATAGGTTGATTGTGTTTTTTCCGTGATCTTACACCGGTCGTCCAGCCGCATTCCTGCGACCCAGATGATCCTGTCGCCGGACAGCACGACCGGGACTTCCGCTTTCTGTGCTGCAGTCAATTTCCTTTCACCAAAAAAATCACTCAGTTTTTTCCTTCCCTTCATTCCGAGAGGATAGAAGACATCTCCCGGTTTCCACGAACGGACGGTCAGCGGAAAGCTGATCTGCGCTGCATCCACATATTCTTTAGACGGTTCACCGGCCTGTTTATTTTGCTTCGGCGGTGATTTTATGGAAAAGGTAAAAGCTCCATTTCTAATAGAGCTTACCGACGGAACAGTATATTCAAAACCCTGATTAACCGTTTGTTTCCGAATCTCAATATAGTCAGCTGTTCGTTCTGCGACGAATCCGTCGCCGATCTCCGCTACAGATCCTTTTTGGTTGCTCAATAGTTCAATGACAGATGCAATTGCAGTAAACGATGGTTCAATGGAGAATGATTCCAACAACCTTTTTACCGTTGCACGCTGCAGAAACGGGTGCAACGATAGTGCCTTGTCTACAACCAGGGATGATCCTTTGACGAGTTGACGGTATTTTTGTTCAATCTGATTATCGATGAAATCCGACAGCAGGGAAAAGATCTCCGATTCCCTGTTCATCGTGTTCACCAGGGAAGTATTGATCCGCTGTTCGATCTGCGGCACAAGCGTTCGCCTGATGAAATTCCGCGTGTAATCCTGTTTCAGGTTGGTCGCATCTTCGCGGAATTTGATCTGGTGTTCTTTGGCGTACTGTTCGATCTCTTTTCGCGTGACGGAAAGTAACGGCCGCACATACTGACCGCGTTGTACCGGAATTCCGGTCAAACCTTTCACGCCAGATCCGCGGAAAAAGTGGAACAGCATCGTTTCTGCATTGTCGTTCGCATTGTGCGCCGTAGCGATCAGATCCGCTGTGAGTGATTTTTTCAGATTGTCAAAGAACCCGTACCGTAAATCTCTTGCTGCTTCCTGAATAGACATCTTTTTCGATGCAGCGAATTCTTTTGTCTCAAATTTTGCCGTAAAAAACGGAATCCGGAGTTTTGCTGCTCGCTTTCTCACCGATTGTTCATCCAAATCGGATGATCTTCCGCGCAGTTCAAAATTTACATGCGCAACGGAGAGCCGGATCTTCAGTGCTCCCCTCAGGGAAGCAAGAATATCCAACAATACCATGGAATCGATCCCGCCGCTGACAGCCACTATGACATGCTGTCCATCCGAAATCAACTTTTTATGCGAAATTGACCGGAGAACAGCCTGGGTTACAGTATGGTGGAGTCTTTCCGTTCTTTTCATGGAATATGATAATCCATAAATTTACGAAAAAACCAGCCTACCTACAAGGTAAACGGCGGGAGAGAATTATCTCTTTTGTTTGGAGAGGAACAGGTTGAAAACGCCCTATCAGGCATACAAATGCCGTTTGATCTTCTGCGTGGGTGTTTTTTCAAACGGTTCGGTTTGTTCCACGATATTCGCAATGCGTGAAAACGAAGGAAGACGGTCGTTAATCTGTTGTTTCAAATCCCTCAGCAGACCGGAGATTCTTTCCCGGGTCTTGGATTCCGATGATTGATCGTCTTTGAACATCTCTTCGACCTTATCATAGTCGATGAAGATTCTGGCAACAATTTGTTGATCTTTTTCATACACGAGAGATTCCAGGATAAGATCGAATTCATTGATGATCGATTCGATCTCTTCCGGATAAATATTCTTTCCATTCGATCCAAGGATCATATTCTTGGAGCGGCCTTTAATATAGATGTATCCTTCTTTATCAATGATTCCCAAATCACCGGTTTTTAACCAGCCGTCAGAGGTGAATGTGGCTGCTGTACGCTCATCATCTTTATAATAGCCGCGCATTACCGTAGGCCCTTTTACGATGATCTCTCCTTCGCCATTGTCCGGATCGGGATGATCGATACGGATCGTTGTTTCGGGAAGTGCTTTGCCGGTTGCACGATATTTCGTTAATTGAGAGTTCGTACCCGCTATGAGCGGAGAAGTTTCTGTCAGTCCATAACCCATCGCATACGGAAAGAGTGCTTCACGCAGGAAGAGTTCCACATCGGGAGCAAGCGGGGCGCCGCCGATGCAGAACAGGCGCAAATTTCCGCCGAACGATGTGAGGAGTTTTTTCCCTGCGATTTTGTGTATACGTTTCCGGAGAAAGGGAACCTTTTGTATCCGCCGTTTCAGGAAACTGCCTGTTAACTGCGGATAGATCTTCGTTTTAAATATCTTTTCAATAACGAGAGGGACAGAGAGCATGACGGTCGGTTTCACTTCCTTCATTGCAGGAAGCAGCACACTCGCGGTCGGCAATTTGTCCAAATAGTAGATCGTTGCTCCGACTGCCAGCGCGGTTGTTAATCCCAATGTGCACTCATACGTATGGGCGAGCGGCAATATGGAGAGCAGCCTGTCGGAATGGTTCAGATCAACAATGTGTGTCGTTCCAATGACGTCTGAAACAATATTGCTGTGTGTGAGCATTACTCCTTTGGAATGTCCGGTGGTGCCGGACGTATAGACGATTGTGGCGAGACTGTCCGGTGTAACAGTATCCGGAATTTTCCCGATGAATTTCAACGCAGCTTCTTTCAGGATAGAGAATTCCTGTTCTCCCTGTTTTAACAGATTTGAGAGTACGCCTGATTTGCCTTCCAGCGGGATCATGGTAAAATCATCCATGATAATAATAGTGGTGACATTCGGCGGAATATTTTCTTCAATCTTCGGAAGAAATTTCCGGGAGACGATGACCGCTTTGCTTTCGGAGTGGCGCAGGATGTGCAGGATTTCTGTTTGATGGAAATCCGGCAGAATGGGAACGGCAACAGCGCCCATGGTAGTTACGGAGAAATAGGCGATACCCCATTCTGGCCTGTTCTCTCCGAGAATGGCAATCCGATCTCCGGTCACAATGCCTCTATTATGGAAGACTGCAGAGATCGTTTTCACATTATCGAGAAGGTCGGCGTAGGAATAAGATTTTCCTCCGATCATAACAAGTGCAGGATGATGGGCATAGAGTGCAGCACTGTTATCGATCAGTAAGCGGAGTGTACGTTGTTGGAGTGTCATCATGGTCGTATGGAATAAGAGTGAACGATCTGAATTTTTGCAGATCGGAAAGGAAAACA
>JBAYJG010000055.1:0-14213 GCA_041665225.1 Bacteroidota bacterium | reverse complement strand
TATATCTATCCGCAAGCGACAGTGGTTTCCGGTCCTGTGGACGGCATGGAATATCCGATGATGATCTTTGCCGAATCAGGTGATCCGATCACGAACGGACTCTATTATGTGATCGCGCACGAGCTTGGACACGAATGGTATCCGATGATGGTCGGAAGCAACGAGACGAACTATCCGTTCATGGATGAAGGTTTTGACACCTACATTACCGCCACTGCAGTGGAAAACCGGTACGGGAACAACGGATTGCTGCATAAAGACTTTCTGAAGAAATATTCCTGGATGCATCTGCCGAAAACAAACACCCGTCTGTTCGAACAGCGCATGTATTTGATGGATGCACGAGCAGGCAACGAAGCGACTATCATGGCGCATCCGTATCTAATCCCGACTTCTCAATATGGCACAATGGCGTATCAAAAACCGGGAACAGTGCTGGCCATGCTCGAGGACATGATCGGGAAAGAGAGCTTTTCGAAGGGGATGAAGGAGTATTATTCCCGCTGGCTGTTCAAGCATCCGTATCCAAACGATTTTTTTCACACAATGGAAGATGCCGCAGGACGAAACCTGGACTGGTTCTGGAATCAGTGGTTCAGTCAAACCTGGAAACTCGATTTGAGTGTCGCGGATGTGACCAATGAAAAAAAGGAACATTACTTTCGTTCTACCATTGTACTGGAAAGTGAAGAACAAGCAGTAATGCCTGCAACGCTGCGGCTGACCCTTGATGATGGCTCGGTACGGGACATTCGTTTTTCCGAACAGGTGTGGAGCACTGGGCGCCGCGCAGAGATCGTTGCCGATTCTCTTTCTGCGGCAGTTTCAAACGTCGTTATCGATCCAGAAATGAAACTGCCCGATGTGGACCGGCTGAACAATTCGTGGTCCTTGCCGCCGGTGGTGTTCGATTACGGATTTAACATCGCCAACCTTCTCACCTATCCGCTTGATGCATACAGGATCAACGCTGCCCCCGCGGTCAGTTTTAATCTGCGGGACGGATTCGAACTGGGCACGACGTTGAACGGCAGCTACATGGCAACCGATCATAATCTTTCCGTCCATACACAATTCGGAACACGGAGCGGCATCCCCGATTATGATCTTGAATATTCCACTCCCATCAGAATGTGGGATCCGCAATTGACCACATCTGCTCGCGTATTCCGGCTGGATGGATTCAGCGGCTGGCAATGGAACTTTGAAAAGATATTTGAAATGAGGAAAAGTCTCGCCCGCAATTTCCGGCGGTCATTCGTCGTCAACACCAGCTTCCTCTCCATCCGCGTGAACGACGACCGCTATCTGGATAATCCGGCGGAATGGGACAGAACTGTCCGTCTTGATGCAGGATTCATCAGCGTGAAATATTTCGAAAACTTTGCCCGGGGAAAATTCTTCCTCCGTGTAGAAGATGAGTTCGGCGCTCCAACGTCATCGTTCAGCTATTCCAAACTTACAGCGGAGACAAAGTTTGATCATCCCTTTTTCTTTGGTACGAAAATGAATTGGCGATTGTTCGGCGGAAGCTCGGCCGGTACTGTTCCTGTACAGACTGCGCATTCGCTGACGCAGGCAACTCCGCTGGAGCGGTTCGACAGCTGGTTCTATCGCACACCCGTTCTTGGCCGATCGACACGCGAACATTTCACAAAAACCGGTGGCGGCAATCTCTTCTTGCAGCGCGACACAATTGCCCTGAATGTGGCAGCGTTAAACTTTTCCGTAACGAAAGGTCCTCTGGTTTTTTTTGCTGACGCCGGCACCGTGTGGGATTCATCCAGCACCCGGTTCAAACAATTCTTTTATGATGCGGGCGTTGGGCTTCAATTCAATTTGGGTGGATTATCACTCCCCAATTTCAGTTCCGGACCGATCGGTTTTGGAGTCTTCTTCCCGATCTATATCAAAGACCCCGCACGGCCGAAGGATAAAGAGATCGATTATCGTTGGAGAATTGTCTTTGGCGTGCGGTTGTAGTAGTGTACGATTCATTTTGTTGTGTGGAACCCCGATGTCAAAATCGGGGTTTTCTGTCTTACCAGTTTTATCCATGCAAATTTTCAATGAAATTCATACAATATCTCTTCATCATCATCGTCTGGTAATGTGAGCACAACTGATAACAATACGGAACATCCAGTGGTCGAAGCGGTTGCATTACAACATCAGCCTCATGCCCGGAAGGCAGCAGAACAGACTTTCCGGACGGAACAGAAGCGTTTATTCGACTTCATCCGCCGCCGTGTGCGCACTCATGAGGACGCCGAAGACATTATGGAAGATGTTTTCTATCAGATGCTTTCCAGCTACAGTGTAACGGAACCAATTGAAAAAATGACCTCCTGGCTCTTCACAGTTGCCCGGAACAAAGTGATCGACTGGTACCGAAAGAAACGTCCCGAATCACTTCCACGGGATTATAATGATCCGTCACTGCCGCTGAATCTGGAAGATATTCTCTACGATCCGACGCAAAATCCCGATCAGGTGTATGCACGGTCGCTGGTATGGACGGAGCTGGCGGAAGCGCTGGATGAATTGCCGGAAGAGCAGAAACAGGTGTTTGTGATGCATGAACTGGAGGGAAAGAGTTTTAAGGAGATCGCGGAGATCACCGGAGAACCGCAAAACACTCTCCTTTCCAGGAAACGATACGCTGTGCTCTACTTGCGGGAACAACTGCAGGAAATATATGATGAGTTTGAATTTAATGCATGATTTTTAAAGGTGTCATTACGAATCCCGCGTGAACGGGATGAAACAATCCTCGAATCAATAAAGAGATTGCTTCGTCGTCCTAAAAAGAAGGACTCCTCGCAATGACAGATCAACAAGAATTATTTCTTAGGAGAGACAACAATGAAATACTGGTGGATTGGAAAAATCGCAAAGCTTATCCTCTTCGTTACTGCAGTGGTGGCGTTGTTCGGATTTGCCGTAATGGAATTGTGGAACTGGCTGATCCCGGATATATTCCAGGGTCCGACGGTTACCTACTGGCAGGCAATGGGATTGTTGCTGCTGTCACACATCCTCGTCCGCGGTTGGCACGGCGGCGGTATGAGCTGGAAGTCACACCGCTGGAAACATAAAATGGAAGAAAAGCTTGCCGCGATGACTCCTGAAGAACGGGAACAATTTAAAGCGGAATGGAAACGACGCTGCGGTTATTATCCCGGCGAAGAAAAGAAAGAAGCGTAAATATTCAAAAAGTCATGCTGAGCAAGTTGTCGCCGACTGGTAAAAATCCTTCGACTCGCCAAACATGAAATGAGAGGCTCGCTCAGGATGACTCTACGGCGACAACGCGTCGAAGGATAGCTAGACGACATCTCAAAAACACCCTTAAAGGTCATCGTCCCGAAGGGATCCCATTGGGACGAGGAACCCTCGCACTTTTATTTATGGGGTGACGAAGCGATCTGTGCGTCGGCATTTTTTTATTTTAACCCAGCGCTCAGATTGCTTCGGCAAAAAAACGCCTCGCAATGACGGTTTTGGGTTTTTGAGACCAATTTTAATAATTTTTTCAAACTATTTTTAATCCGGAGGTATTATGAATGTTGGAATTTTCGGAACCGGCGGCGTTGCGCGCGCCATCGCAGCAAAACTAATTTCCCTGGGACACGCTGTTACGCTCGGAACGCGGAATGTTGAGGAAACACGGAACAGAACTACGAAAGATGCAATGGGTAATCCTTCCTTTCAGGAATGGCACTTGCAGCACAGCACCATCTCATTGGTCACGTATGCAGAAGCTGCCGCGTTCGGCGAATTGCTGGTGAATGCTACGAGTGGAATGGGATCGTTGGCAGCTCTTGCAGCTGCGGGAGAACACAATCTGAATGGAAAAATTTTGATCGATATTTCCAATCCGTTGGATTTTTCCAAAGGATTCCCGCCGTCACTCAGCGTTTCCAATACCGATTCGCTTGGCGAACAGATTCAGCGTGCCTATCCGAACGTGAAAGTGGTGAAAGCGTTCAATACGCTCTCCAATCCGTTGATGGTAAATCCTTCCCTTGTGAACAACGGCGACCATTCGCTGCCGATCTGCGGAAACGATGCCGAAGCGAAAAAGAAGGTGGTGCAATTGCTGAACACATTCGGTTGGAAGAACGAGAACATTATTGATCTCGGAGATATTACGAATTCTCGGGGAACAGAAGCGTTTCTGCTGTTATGGATTCGTTTTTTCGGCGCATTTCAATCGCCGATGTTTCAGATGAAGATCGTCAAGTGATCAATCGATAACTGAGAAAGTATTACCGTGTCCCAATCATCAACAACACAACATCACACTCGTATGAATGAATTGACGATGTACCTCATCTGGATCAGCATTATGGTGGCAGTGCTGAGCATCGGTTACTTTTATATGGCGTGGCGGCTCATTATGCCGTTTCATTTGGCTGCGTCCCACAAATACATCGCCTGGACTGTCCTTACACTGATGTATCTGATCCCGTTCAGTTCGTTCTTCATGGTCCGTTTTGCCGAAAAATACAGCGGACTCTATTCATGGATAGGATACGTTTCGCTCGGTTTCCTCTCCTTCGTATTTGTCGCGTTGTTCCTCCGCGATATGGCGTGGGTTCTTGGCTTCGGTGGACAGAAACTCTTTTCATTGTTTTCAGCTTCTGTTCAGCCATTCGATGCGGCAAAGAGGGAGTTTCTGCTTCAGACAACGAATCTGGGAATCTTGGGAGTTGCAGGCACGCTGACGGCGTACGGAGTCTATGAAGCGCGAAAAAAACCGGGGATCGTCAATGTCGATATTCCGATCGCAACCTTGCCGAAGGAATTTGACGGATTCCGTATTGTCCAGATAAGCGATATCCATGCAGGACTGACCATCAAACGGGATTTCATCGAAGTGATCGCTGAGGAAGTGAAGAACTTGTCCCCCGATCTGATCGCGTTCACCGGCGATATGGCGGACGGATCCGTTCCGCATTTGAAAAACGATCTTGAGCCACTCGCAAACTTATATGCTCCTCACGGAAAATTCTTCGTCACAGGAAATCACGAATATTACTCCGGTGCGGATCAATGGGTGGCGCATGCAAGAGACATGGGGTACGATGTGCTGATGAACGAACACCGATACATTACAAAGAATGGCGCGTCGTTTGTACTTGCCGGTGTCACGGATTACAGCGGCGGCGGATTCTCTCCGGCGCACAAATCCGATCCCGCAAAAGCATTGGAAGGAGCTCGAACTGACACCGCGCGGGTGCTGCTCGCACATCAGCCGCGGACGCTGTTTCATGTGAATGATCTGAACCTGGATCTGGTGTTGATGGGACACACCCATGGAGGACAATTCTTCCCGTGGAATCTTGTCGCCACAATCGGTCAGCCCTTCATTAAAGGATTGAATAAGTACGGAGAAAAAACCTGGGCATATGTCAGCAAAGGGACTGGATACTGGGGTCCACCGGTCCGCGTGGGTGCACGATCGGAAATTACAGTGCTTACACTGCGAAAAGCATAACCACGGAGACACAGGGACACAGGGACACAGAAAAAAAGTAAAATAAAAAAACCGCGAGCTATCGCGGTTTTTTGTTATCTGGGAAAGAGATTATTTTTTTCATAGCGTTGTTTCACAGCGGGGATCAGATATTCCTCAAACGAACGTTTAAAGTCATATTCCGCTTTCCATCCCCACTCCTTTTGAGCAAGACTGTCATCAACATCCGCCGGCCAGCTGTCCACAATCTTCTGACGGAGTGAATCCGGTTTGAAATTCACTTGCGCTGCAGGGAATGCCTTTTTAATCACATCATAAAATTGTTTTGCCGATACAGAAAAGGCGCCGATATTATAGACAACCTGCGTTAATTGCTTCGCCGGTGTTGCCTCCAGTTTTAACAACGCGTTGATCGCATCGGGCATCACCATAAACGGCAGTGTGGCACTTTCCGGAACGAAGCAATCATAGACCTTTCCCTGTGCAGCAAAGTGCATCATTTCGGGACCATAATCGCTCGTACCGCCGGTGGGCAATGTCACCGCACTGATGAGTCCCGGAAAACGGATCGCGCGGAAATCGACATGTGCTGCAGTCGGCTGTGGATCAATCTGGCGGTAGTACCAGTTGTAATAGCGTCCCAGGTCTTCACAATATTTTTTATTGATACCGTACATCGTGCGGGCATCCAGCCACTCCGTCTCCTTCACTTTTCCCGCTTTCATCTTTGTGGGTACATCCGGCAGGCCGTACGCTGCAATGGAACTTGGAAAGAGGAATTTCACATTTTCTCCTGTCGCCCGTGCTTGCCGTGCGGCAAGCTCCAGCAATCCGAGTGTTCCATCAACATTTACACGATGTCCAAGCACAGGTTCTCTCTCTGCTTTCGTGGAAAGAATCGCCGCAAGATGATAAATAGTTCCAAAATCATAAAATGCGGCGAGCCGGTCCAGCAGTGATGCATCCATGATGTCCCCCACAATAACTTCATGGCATAATGTTTTCAATGTTTTACTGAGTGGATGAACGTCGATGGCGACGATCTTAATATCAGGATCTTGTTCCGTGAGCCGGGTAACCAGCCCGTGGCCGATCTCGCCGTTTGCGCCGGTGATGAGCACAGCTTTCGTTGACATACAATTCCTTTCTTGAATTATGCTGAAGAATATAGCAATAATTTGGGACGGGTTGCAGGAGAAAATTCATGGTATCTGCAAGAATGAAAAACCATAGGTACCGTACAATCGGCGGCGCTCTGTTCAGAATGAACCGTAACTGTATACCACGCAGCGCATACTTGACAATAAGCAACAAGGAGAGTAAGTTACACGGAACAATGCATGAGCGTATGATTTCTTCCGTATTTATATCGGTTGAGCGTCGGTCCTTCCTCCTCCTTCTCGTGTCTATTGCTCTGTCCGTTATTTCCTTCACAATCGCCCATTCACAAGAAAACGATTTGCGATTCGACCGTCTCTCGCTGCAGGACGGACTTTCACAAAGCACGATCAATTGCATCCTGCAGGATAAAAAAGGATTCCTGTGGTTTGGAACACAAGACGGATTGAATAAGTATGACGGATATACGTTCACGGTCTTTAAGCATGATCCAAAGGACAGCAATTCCCTTTCCGATAATTTTATTTGGTCCATCGCTGAAGATCACAGCGGTAAGATCTGGATCGGAACAAGCGGCTCGGGATTGAACTGCTTCGATCCTGAGACTGAACAATTTACGCGCTATGTATCACATCCTTCCGCCAGGAATGGGATCAGCAGTAATGAGATTCTTTCTCTTCTGGAAGACCGAAACGGAGCATTATGGATTGGGACCCGCGGTGGTGGATTGAACAGGCTCGATCAGCAGCGCCAAACATTCACGGTATTCAAACACCAGCCTGACGTCCGTTCCAGTCTTAGTGACAATACGGTGTATTGCATTAACGAGGATTCTTCGGGTACGATCTGGATCGGAACACGTGAGGGGTTGAACCGGTGGAACGATCAGGAAAAGAAATTTACCCGGTATATTCATGATCCCAACAACCCGGCCAGCATTGGCGATAATATGATTCGAGCATTATTTGTGGATAAGTTCAACACCGTGTGGATCGGAACGGATAATGGCGGACTGAATCGTTTTCAGGAAAGCACTCGCACCTTTACGCAGTATAAAAACAATCCGGCTGATAGCCGAAGTATTTCCAAAAATTCCATTTTGTCGATCTCTGACGCCGAAGATGGTGCATTATGGATCGGAACACTCGGCGGAGGCCTGGATCGGTTTGACGGTGAACGGTTCTATCATAATGTCAATAATACTCAAAATCAGAAGAGTATTGGCAGCAACAGGGTGTATTCGTTGTTCACTGACCGGACACATATTTTGTGGGTCGGCACCGGTGGAAGCGGCATCAGCAAGTATAATCCAACAACAAAAAAATTCTCCCACTATTCCAGCACGCCGGGAAACAACCGAAGTATGAGCCACAACAGTATTTGGAATTTCTGCGAAGAGAAAGGGAGTAACGGTAATTCCATTTGGATCGCAACACTGGGAGGCGGTATCAATAAGTTTGACAGGGTATCCGGAACATTTCGCGCGTACACTGCACAACCGAAAGCAACGAATACACTGAATGACAACGATATCTGGTGTCTCCATCAGGATGATAACGGCATTCTCTGGATCGGTACGTACGGCGGCGGATTGAATTCCTTCAATCCATCCACCAACACGTACGAACATTTTATGATGGATGAAAAAGATACAAACAGTATCTCCGGTAATGATATTATCACTATGGTGGAATATCCTGCGGGCACGATGTGGATCGGAACAAACAACGGTATCAGTGTGCTTCTGAAAAAGCAAAAAAAATTCATCCGCATACAGAGTCATCCGGAGAATCCTTCGAGTTTAAGCCACAATGCCATTCGGGCAATGATGGTCGATCATCTCGGCGCTCTTTGGATCGGCACGGACTGGGGTCTTAATGTTCTTTCCGCCGATCAGGTGGCATCACCGCGCAGTACCGTTCATTTCACGCACTAGGGATCTGATCAGAATAACAGCAACAGTCTGAGCGACAATCGTATTCGGCACCTGTTCGAGGATTCGACGGGAACGGTGTGGATCGGCACGCGCGGCGGATTGAACGCCTTCGACCGCCAGTCAGAACTGTTTTCGAGATATACTGACCGGGATGGTCTGCCGAACAACGTCATCTACGGCATCGTCAGCGATAATGCGGGATATTTATGGATAAGTACGAATTTGGGATTGTCTAAATTTGACCGTTCGAGCAATACCTTCCGCAATTATGATGTCAGTGATGGATTGCAAAGCAACGAGTTTAATCAGGGCGCTTGCCTCAAAATTTCTACCGGCGAATTATATTTTGGCGGCACGAATGGATTCAATTGTTTTTATCCAGACAGGATCATGGACAATCCTCATATTCCCGCAGTTGTGTTGACGGATTTTAAAGTCTTCGATAAACGGAAAAAGTTGGACACTTCCATCTCCAGCATCAAAGAGATCGTGCTGCAGTATAACGACGAATTCTTTTCCTTCGAATTTTCCGCATTGGATTTTTCCCACCCGGAAAAGAATCAATACGCCTACCAATTGGTCGGATTCGACAAAGAGTGGATCTATTCCGGCACTCGCCGGTACGCTAGTTATACGAATCTGAACGGCGGAAACTACACTTTCCGTGTTAAGGCTGCTAATAATGACGGAGCGTGGAATGAACAGGGCGCGTCTGTCAATATTACGATCATTTCTCCTTTGTGGAAATCCTGGTGGGCATATTTTATCTATTTTCTATCCGGTACTGCTATGCTCTTTGCGCTGATACGCTGGAGAACTCAAAAACATATCGTACAACTGGAGGCTAGGGAAAAAGAGTTGGACCATGACCGGTTATTGCTGAAACATCTTCAGGCCGAGCAAACACTCCGTCAATCAGAAGCAAAATATCAAGAGATCTTCGATGAATCGGAGGATGTCATCTTCATCACCACCCCGGATGGAAAATTCGTGGATATCAACCCCGCCGGCGTAAAGTTGTTCGGGTATTCAACAAAAGAAGAAATGATTGACACCGTCTCATCACATGATCTGTTCCTTAATGACATCGACCGTATTGTATTCCGAAAAGAGCTCGAGGCAAAAGGATTTGTGAAGAACAAAGAACTCGCGCTGAAACGGAAAGACGGCAGGCACATTATTGTCATGGAAACATCTACCGTCGTGCGGGATGAGCATGGTGCCGTGCAATACTACCGGGGAATCATCCGTGATATAACCGATCAAAAAATGTTAGAACAGCAGCTCATACAGGTCCAAAAATTAGACAGCCTCGGACGGCTTGCCGGAGGCGTGGCACATGATTTCAACAATGTGCTGACCATGATCACCAGCGCGGCACAAATGATGCAACCGCTGACAGCGCAGGACGAAAAATTATCCCGCTACACAAAGATGATCGTTGAAGCATCCATGCGCGGAGCGTCGATATCAAAACAATTATTGCTGTTTGCCCGCTCTGAAAAACTCGAGTTGAAACCCGTTTCCCTTTCCCATATCGTTCATGAAGTAAAACAGTTGTTGGAGCACACCTTACCCAAATCCATCTCGGTAACAACGGAAGCGACCGCTGATGAAGCGTTGATTATGGGTGAAAGCGCCCATCTGCACCAAGTGTTGGTGAATCTTTCGATTAACGCAAAAGATGCGATGCCGAACGGCGGCGTCATCACCATTCGCATTGACACCGTCGGAAAGGAACGCATTCGTAATAAATATCCTTCTGTCGCCGATGAACGGTTTGTTGCACTCAGTATTCGCGACAACGGTATCGGCATCAAACGGGAAATGCAGCAGAAAATCTTCGAACCGTTTTTCTCCACCAAAGAACGGGGTAAAGGTGCAGGACTGGGATTATCGATTGTGCACGGTATTGTTCAGAGCCATCGCGGCTTTATCGAAGTGGAAAGTGAAGAAGGAAAAGGGACAGTGTTCACTATCTACTTCCCTGCCATATCATCCCGCGCACATTTCCAGGAAACGCATCATGACGGCACGGCGCCCAAAGGAGAAGAAACTGTTTTAGTGGTGGATGATGAAGCCATTATCAGAGAACTACTTGCAGAAATACTGACGGAACATGGCTATACCGTCCTCGCCGCATCCAACGGAGCGGAAGCACTCGCGACCTACAAGGCGCAGGGGGGAAATATTGCACTGGTGATATCCGATCTTGGTATGCCGACCATGGGAGGCAATGAGCTCTTTTTACATCTCAAAAAACTCAATCAGGATATTAAATTGATCCTCGCTTCCGGATACCTGGAGCATTCATCAAAAACGGAAATGCAGGAAAGCGGCATCAAACGGATTATTGCAAAGCCTTTTAATATTGATGAAGTCCTCATGACAATCCGCGAAGTGCTGGACGAGCGGTAACAACAACTGATACTTGCGTTTCTCATTCCTTTTCCACCACCCGATCTGCACCAAACTCTTTCCATGCGTCTGCAGTAACAATTTCCTATTTTAGCGCATACTATTCACGGAGACATTCATGCGTTTGTTTATTCTCTTTCTTCTGGCCTCATGTTCTGTATACAGCCAACTCAATCCGTCAAATCTGGTGAATCCATTTATTGGCACCGACGCGCACGGTCATACGTTCCCCGGTGCAACAGCGCCATTCGGTATGGTACAGCTCAGTCCGGACACACGCACAGAAGGATGGGACGCATGCAGCGGATATCATTATTCGGATTCCCGAATTCTCGGTTTTTCCCATACACATTTGAGCGGCACCGGCGTGCCGGATTATGGCGATATTCTATTCATGCCGATGGTGCGGCAGATAAGTCTCGATCCCCTTCGCTACCGTTCGTCATTTTCACATGAACAGGAATCTGCATCTGCCGGATCATATCACGTGCTGTTGTCAGACGATTCAATCGCCGTTGACCTTACCGCAACAACTCGAGTCGGTATTCACCGGTACCGTTTCCCGAAAACAGATTCCGCATCAGTCATCATCGATCTTCATCACGGACTCGGTCCGGATGTAGTTATTGAATCATGGATGCAGAAGAATGGTAACACCGAAATTACCGGCTTCCGCCGATCCGCCGGCTGGGCGCGGGATCAACATCTCTATTTTGTTGCACAGTTTTCCCTTCCGATACGAAATTGTTCCATTACTAATGACAATTCCTTCGCATGGAACAGCGATAGTACGCTCGGAATAAATTGTAAAGCTGCACTCGTCTTCAACACACAGACACATCAGGAACTGATCGTCAAAGTGGCGCTGTCATCTGTGAGCATTGATGGTGCATGGAAAAATCTTCTCGCCGAAGCCCCGGGGTGGGATTTTGATATGCTGGCGGAGCAAGCCAAGAGAGCATGGGACAATGCGCTAGGTGTTATTGAAGTACACGGTGGATCCGAAGCAGAGCGCAGAACATTTTATACCGCACTCTATCATAGCATGGTCGCACCAAACACCTATTCCGATGTCGACGGACGCTACCGGGGTATGGACGGAATTATTCATACCGCAAAAGACCGGATACAGTACACCGTCTTTTCTCTGTGGGATACATTCCGGGCACTGCATCCGCTGATGACGATCATCGATGAAAAACGAACCGCCGATTTTATCAACACATTCCTGGCGCAGTATGATGAAAGCGGATTGCTGCCGGTGTGGGAACTGAGTTCGAATGAAACATATTGCATGATCGGATATCACTCCGTCTCGGTCATTGCAGATGCAGTCGCCAAAAATATTCAGGGATTCGATAGGAAGCACGCGTTGCAGGCGATGGTCACGAGCGCCGAAAAGGATCATTTCGGACTTTCCTACTACCGCACGAACGGCTATGTTCCCGGCGAGAAGGAATCCGAATCCGTTTCGAAAACGCTGGAATATGCGTACGACGATTGGTGCATTGCCCGTACGGCAGAAAAACTCGGCGTGGAAGATCTGGCAAAGAAATTTTACCGCCGGTCGATGAGTTACAGGAATGTGTTCGATACTTCAGTCGGATTCATGCGGGGAAAGAAAAATAGCATGTGGAATGAACCATTCTCCCCTGCCGCCGTGTCACTGGATTTTACAGAAGCGAATTCCTGGCAATACAGCTTTTTTGTGCCGCACAACATCGATGGGATGATGGAACTGTACGGCGGACGGTCATTATTCGTCCGAAAACTGGATGATCTTTTTTCCGTTCCCAGCACGCTGGAAGGGCGTCAACAATCGGATATTACCGGACTCATCGGCCAATATGCCCATGGTAATGAACCAAGTCACCATATGGCCTATCTTTTTACCTATGCCGGCGCTCCGTGGAAAACTCAGGAACGGACACGACAGATTCTGCGGGAAATGTATTCAGACAGACCGGACGGACTTTCCGGAAATGAAGATTGCGGGCAAATGTCTGCGTGGTACGTAATGAGCGCGATGGGATTATATCAAGTGACTCCGGGTAATCCGGAATATGTTGTAACTTCGCCGCTGTTCGATTCGGTGATCGTCCATTTACAAAACAGCAGACAGTTCACTCTTGTGACCCGGCGACATTCTCCGTCAGATGTCTACATCCAATCCATCACTAAAGACAATAAAACATTGGATGAGCTTTTCATTTCACACAATGATATCCTTGCCGGCTCCTCTCTCGTAGTCAATCTTTCTTCTGTTCAATCCAAACGTTTTACAGCGCGGAAACAAACGACCGTACCGAAAACAATTCCCTTCACTGCTGTTCCATATTTCTCTTCTTCCGGAATTTCCTTCCGGGAAGCGAACATTGTTTCCATCTCCTCCCCGGAACGCGGCGCAAAAATATTTTACACGACCGACGGAACCGTACCAACACGAAGGTCGACACCGTATGAACGTCCGATTGTTATCACCAAAAACACCTCGTTTAGAGCAATTGCGGTCCGGAATGATATCAACAGCGCCGTTGCCGATGCTTCTTTCACTCAAACGACAACAGTCGGTTCAATAACTTTGGGAACACGGTACAGCGATCAATATACGGCAGGGGGAAATGACGCTCTTATCGACGGCCTATATGGTGTTGAAGATTTCCGTGTCGGCCACTGGCAGGGGTACGAAGGGAATGATCTTCTCGCAACTATTGATCTGGAAAAAATGAAAATGGTCGACCGTGTGAGCATCCGTTTTCTGCAGGATATCAACGCGTGGATATTTTTCCCGACAGAAATCATCATCGAGATCTCTTCCAACGGAGAAATGTATGAGAAGATCTTCATGGGAACGACCGGAACTCCGCCTGATCTGTCCGGAGCGATGATCAGGAGTGTAGAACAGAGTGTGAAGAAACAGATTCGTTATGTACGGATCCGTGCGAAAAATATCGGCGTGTGTCCTCCGTGGCACAAAGGAAGCGGCGGGAAAGCGTGGCTGTTTACGGATGAGATCACCATCCGTTGAAACTTCCGCACGGTAGTTATTTCAGATAATACTTCAGCGGGTTAGGAGTGACACTGCATTCTTCCGCAAGTGACAGCGGTGCGATTTTCTTTTCGTTGCGCAACTGGTAGAGCCGCGGAACGATCTTATCCCGAATATCTACCGGCGTCAGTGGATTGATGTAGATGCCGGTCCCGCCTTCAAATCCCGCCGGCACGTTTATCCGCAGCCGCAGCAGGATATGCCACGGC
>JBAYJG010000054.1:0-14279 GCA_041665225.1 Bacteroidota bacterium | reverse complement strand
TAATTCAATCATCCTATCATACAATATAGAGGAGGACATCACCAAGCGTATGAACAGTGTTTACAAGCGTTTCGTAACACAACTTCAATACATCTAATTTAGAGGAGAGCAGTTATGAATTTACGTACACGATTTCTTTGGTGCATCTCGTTGATCGCTATCGCGGCAATGAGTGTGTATGCACAGAACACCAATCTGTTGAAAAACGGTGGCTTTGAGAGTGGGAAGCCGTCCTTATATACGGCAGAAGCAGGAGCAAGCGGAGCGACGCTGACGTGGGCACAGGACCAGAAGCACAGCGGAACACGGTCATTGAAGGTGGAGAAGGCCGGTACATCCGCAAGCGCGCGGTGGGTATCGGGTAACAACGTGCGGTATTGGGTAGATAAAGTGAGTCAGGGTGTTGATATCAAGATCGGCGCATGGGTAAAGACCAGCGGTGTGAACACATCGCCGGCGAATGCCGATGCACGCTGGTCGGTGAAGTACACCTTCTATGATACGAACATGGTGATCATCGGAGCGCCGATCGCGTTGAACGTGGATCAAAGCGTTGCAACGAAGGATTGGTATGCCGATACGAACGCAGTGGGATCGGTGATTCTGCCGAAGGATGCGTATAAAGTGATCATATCCGCGGAAGCGGGAGCAGCTGCCACGGGCACAGTGTGGTTCGATGATTTCATCTTTGTCGGCCGCGGCGGAGCATGGGCAGGACAGAACTGGAACGGATTTGTGGATGCGGATTCGGCATGGCAGTATTGGATTGCGCCAATGGGCGGCAATGACGGAGCGTCATACTTCCCGGGCTCCGGTGTGACCACCGAGCAGGCACGGACAGGAACATCGTCCTTGAAGATTACCGCACCGGTCGGACGTGAGACAGGCGAATTGGTGTGGTTTACGGAAACAGTTCCTGTGGTTGGCGGCAAGAGTTACGTCGTCAGCGCATGGGTAAAAACCAGCGACATCAAACCGGATTCCGTCTTCAATGCATCGAGCCAATTGGGCTTCACGGCAACATGGCATTCGAAACTGTTCGCCGATGCCGGCGGATGGAATGAATTTGCGGGAGCAGATTACCGCTTCGCGCTGAAGGATGCATCAACGGATTGGACACAGTATTTCTGGGTGCTCACGGCGCCGGCAGATGCAAAAGCAATTTCAGTGCGTGCTCGTACCTGGCCGTTGTGGACCGGTACTTCCTACTGGGATGATTTTGCTGTGAACCAGATCGAAACAGCACCTACCAGCGTTCAACAGCGTCCGACTGTTAACGGAACTATGGTTCCGGAACACTATTCACTTGAACAGAATTACCCGAATCCGTTCAACCCGACAACGAATATCGTTTACAGTCTGGCGAACAGCGGTTCTGTAAAACTGGAAGTCTTCAACATTCTTGGACAAAAGGTCGCAACAGTGGTGAACGAAGTGCAGAACGCCGGCGTTTGGACTGCCCGGTGGAATGGCACCGATGAGACTGGAAGTCTTGTGAGCAGCGGTATCTATCTCTATCGCCTAACGACAAACTCCTACGTTTCAACGAAAAAAATGATGTTCATCAAGTAACAATAATACAAATTGGCGTGACGGACTTCCTTGCGGGAAGGACCGCCACGCCAATCTTTTTTTAACCTTGTTCCCCACTCACATGAAACAGACAACCTTTATTGTTCGCCTGTTGATCGTCTGGTGTACCGTTACCGGATTGTTACTCTCAGGATCGACCGGAAAAATTGCGGGAAAAGTGACAAGCACGAATACCAAAGAACCGCTCCTGGGAGTCAATATCGTCATAGACGGAACTAGATTGGGTGCATCAACGGATATCGACGGAAATTATAATATTCTGAATGTCGCTCCCGGAACATATATACTTCGTGCTTCTGCAGTTGGTTATCAATCGGTCTCTGTTTCTCAAATCAAAGTTTCTGTAGATCAGACGACAAGGATCGATTTCACGCTGGCAGATGAAACTGTTGAGCTTAATCAGGAAGTGTTGATTGTTGCAGAACGTCCGATCGTTCAAAAGGACCTCACATCAACATCATCCAAAGTCAGTGCGGATCAAATCAAAGCGTTTCCAGTGGAGGACGTATCGGGATTAGTGAATTTACAGGCAGGTGTGGTGGAAGGACATTTCCGAGGTGGTCGTTCCGGGGAAGTGTTGTACTTAATCGACGGCATTCCTGTCAGCGATTCGTATTCAGGTGGTGCTGGAGTAAGTGCGGAGAATCAATCGATTCAGGAACTGGAAGTGATCAGCGGTACGTTCAATGCGGAGTACGGCCAGGCGATGTCCGGCGTTGTCAATCAGATCACGAAGGATGGTTCCGATCAGTTCCATGGAAGTATTTCCGTGTATGCGGGAGATTATATCAGCGGCAGGAATAATACATTCATGAATCCTGATTCGGTGCGGCGGGGTAACCTGACGATACCGCAACTGCCGACGGACGAGTACAATCATATTTCGCCGGCAGATATTTACGATCTTCAGGGAACGATCAGCGGTCCGGTCATCGGTTCCGACGTGACCTTTTTCCTCTCCGGCAGAAAATACACGAATGAAGGATTCTTATATGGACGACGGATCTTTCTGCCGAATGATTCAGCGAATTTCAGTTCGAACGATCCCGTGGAATGGTACCGCGGTGCAACGGGAGATAATAACTATGTGTCGATGAATTTTGAGCACCGTGCCACGATACAAGCAAAGCTGACAGTCCGTGCATTCGAAACTGATAAATTCCGTTTTTCCTATCTGGGACAATCGCGTGATTGGCAGAATTATGATCACCAGTATAAATACAATCCCGATGGTGCATTCAAGAGCTTCTCTTCAGGAGCCCTTGCGAGTATCAATTATGTCAATGTCGCCAGCTCCGAAACTTTTTCAGAATTGAATGTGGCGTGGTATAACACCAAAGAAGAGTCCTACGTATTTGAAGATCCATCCGATACAAGATTTCCTGTCTACACCCGCAGGCTTCAATCGAGCGGCTCGGCATTTCTCACCGGCGGTGCGGAGGATGTTCATTTCCACCGTGAACTCCGCTATTGGCTTGGCAAAGGGGATATTGTGAGCCAACTCGATAATCAAAATCAAGTGAAGGCCGGATTCGAATGGAAACAATACCGTCTATGGATTAACAACTTTGGAATACTGAACGACCAGACAACCAATTACATTGCAACACCTGTCTATTACGGAGGTTCGGAGTTTGCCAGCGTTACATTCCATCCGATCCAGGGATCAGCATATCTTCAGGATAAATTCGAATCGCAAAGTATTATCGTCAACATCGGACTGCGTTTTGATTATTTTGATTCAAAAGCAAAAGTACTCACAGAACAATTGAAGCTGAGCAGGATTGCCAGACAAAAACCGGCTGAACCGGAATTTCAAATGAGTCCCCGCTTCGGCATCGCATTCCCTATCACTGATCAGGGTGTTCTTCATTTATCCTACGGACATTTTTTTCAGATACCGCAATTCGACCTGATGTATTTAAATCCTGCATATAACATTAACAAATCGGAATCATTCCAGGTAGGGAATCCGGGGTTACGCTCGGAACGGACAGTATCGTATGAACTGGGACTGCAACAACAAGTAGCAGAATATATCGGTATCGATCTGACAGTCTATTACAAGGATGTACGAAATTTGTTGGGGACACAGATTTTCGACATCGGGAACGGAACCAAGTATTCGCAATATGTAAATCAGGATTACGGAAACACTCGCGGATTCATTTTCTCCGCTGAAAAACGGTTGGCCGACGGTTTCGGTGCTACACTTGATTATACATTCCAGATCGCGAAAGGAAATGCCTCCGATCCGAATTCTGTTTTTCTGGATAATCAATCTGATCCTCCCGTAGAGAGTCAGCGCCAGATGGCTCCGCTGGATTGGGACCGGCGTCAATCGTTGAACGTCTCCTTGACATTTGGAGAACCGAATGATTTCACCATCACCACTATCGGCAGAATAGGCACAGGATTGCCCTACACGCCAGCGCTGCAGAATCAGCGGACCGGCTTGATCAATAGTGAAACGCGGCCGTATGGATATTCTGTTGACCTCTATGCCACCAAATATGTGTCGTTGGCAGGGTATGCATTGAGCATCTTTGCAAAGGTGTACAATCTCTTCGACACGGAGAATGAATTGAATGTTTTCGGCGATACCGGGCGGGCGAACTACAGCGTGCAGGCCGGATTCTCAGGACGGCCGCGCGGCATCAATTCGCTGGAAGAATATTATACGCGCCCTGATTTCTATTCGGCACCGCGACAGATTGTCGTCGGTCTTGAACTTATTCTTTAATCTTTCACTTTATGATCCGAGCCATGATCTCTCGAACGCTCCTTACCGCACTCTGTGCAGTCGGTTTTGCCGCGTCAGTGAATGCACAGCAGTATTTCATCGATCCCAACAAGGGTGCGGATACGTACTCAAAGAAAGGGACGATGGATGGGAATTTTGTGAGAACGGTTTTTTACAATCACGGAGAAGTTGCCCATCATCCGGATAAACCTTCCGGCGAATGGCCGAAAGGGACAGGACATCAATATGTTGACGGTGTCGCAGTGATCGTCCAGGCAGAAACGAAAGATACGAACGGGAAAGTGATTCATCCGCTGGAAACGAATTACCGCGAATTCATGCGTACTGGTCCCGTTTCAACAGACCGTTGGGGATGGCAGCCGCTTCCGGGATACGCAAGCATGACGCAGGATGAGCCGGCCATGAGCAATAAATCTAATACGTGGCCTTCGCATTGGCCCGACCGTTCGAATGAATGGAACGGACTCTGGAACGGGTACTTTGGCCGGGGAATTTTAAACGCCGATCTTGAGACATACTTCCGGATGGATGATGCCGCAGATCTAGGCTATCCCGCTTACAAACCGGTACCGTCCGATCCAACCAGAGGCGGTCTGGGGCTTCAAGTTGCCGTTCGTGGATTTCAATGGTCACAAGTGCTCGCGGCGGATGTTATTTTCTGGTATTACGAAATTACCAATATTGCCGAGAAGGATTATTCCAAAGTAGTATTTGCACAATATATCGATTGGGGAATCGGCGGTACCGATGATTCCAGTGATGACAGGGGATTGTTTGACAAGGAATTGGATATCGCATACGCATTCGACGGTGACGGAATCGGAACTCCGGGAAGTTGGTCGCCGGTCGGTGTTGCCGGGTATGCATTTTTGGAAAGCCCCGGAATTTCAAAGGATTCCACAGGGATGCCGCAAGGACATGACGATGACGACGACGGTATCACGGATGAAAGCAGAGAGAACAATGCCGGCACGAAGGTAACAGGAAAAGCAAATGTTGTTTCCGCATTGGCAGCATCTATTAATACCGCAAATTTTCTAAAGTTTTATAATTTTACAAAGCTGGAAGATCTGCCTGCGGCGCAGCAGGGATATTGGTGGACCGGTGATGAAAACGCCAATTGGCACGGTTTCACCGATCTGAATTCCGATGGTGACTGGGATGAAGGTGAACCACTGAATGACGACGTGGGTTCCGATGGACTCGTGCCGCTCGATCCGAATTACACTGGTCCCGATGCCGATGGGAGCCAGGGGGATGGGAAACCGGAACAGGGTGAGCCGAACTTCGGTATGCTGGACAAAGATGAATCCGACCAGATCGGTTTGACAGGATTCAATATTTTCCCTGTGCACTTCTACGAATTGCACAACGATGAACAGAACTGGGATGTGCTGACAACGGAAACAGATACCGCTGGACTGCAACAACTGAACGATGTGAATCTTGGGATGTATTTCTCCGCAGGCGCCCGTCCGAAAACGAACAACGGTTTTCCGGGAAACTTGTTCCCGCTTCGAAAACTGCAAACGGAACGCTTTTCCATGGCGTTACTGTTCGGCGATGACCGGAATGATTTGATTCGCCGAAAAAAAACTGTGCAACAAATCTATAATAACAATTACCGTTTCGCAAAACCGCCTGATAAACCTAATCTGGTGGCTGTACCCGGTGATCATAAAGTGACATTGTATTGGGATAGCCGTGCCGAACTGTCGTACGATCCATTTCTTCAAGCATTCGACTTTGAAGGATACAGGATTTATCGCAGTACGGAATCGAGTTTTCTGGAAAACCTGGTGATCACCGATGCATACGGTAAAGTAACGTACCGCAAACCGCTGGCACAATACGACCTAGTGGACAGTATCAAAGGATTGCATCCACTTGATATCAATGGCGTAAAATTCGACCTTGGCACCGACACAGGTTTGCGACACACGTATGTGGATAATGATGTCCAAAACGGACAGACGTACTATTATGCAGTCGTTTCGTACGACCGGGGTTTTTATGTGCGGACGCTGGACGGCAAGGATGACGGCATTGCACCGTTGGAATGTCCAGTGATCATCCGGACCGATCTCAGCGGGCATTCAAAACCAGATATCAATACGGCGGTCGTTACACCTCGCGCACCATCTGCAGGATATATTTCTCCCGGAGTGGATGGGGGAATCTTGCATGCGGGACCTGGCACAGGTAATTTTACTCTTGAAGTGCTGAATCCGGATTCAATCAAAAGTGGTCATGTTTATAGTGTTGTTTTTCAAAACCCCACAGCATTTCAAAACGATCCCAAACCGCGATTTACTATTACCGATGTTACGGAAGGACATGTGCTGGAACAAAATACTCAAGTGCTGGGTAATCCTGAAGAGACGTCGATCGTCGACGGATTTATCGGCTATGTTCGGAATGATGCCGACATTGCCGTATCGACAACTGAATGGAAATATAAGGACTCCAATTACGTCGTGACCCTTTCTTCATTGGAAACCGATTTGGCGTATGCTGCGGTATCGGTAAAATATCCTGCAAATTATGAGATACGTTTCTATGACACTATTGTAGATACATCAACACAGACAGGATTTTTTGATGCGTTAATTCCTACAAAGTTCACCATTTGGAATACAACAGAAAATAAAAAAGCACAATTCATCCTTCTGGATACCCGGGGTGATTCTACCATGGCGCCGGGAAATACGGTGGTCATTATTGCTGGAGACAGCTTAGGAAAACTCGCGGAAATAGGGAGCTACCGTGCGGCATGGAAAGTAAAGATGACTTCCGATTCCGTCACGGGATCGTTGCACTATCCTGCAGCGGGGGATGTTTTAACCATTTTGACGACAAAACCGTTCCGGACCGGTGAATCGTTCCAGTTTAAAATGAAAGGTTCGGATATCGACGCGACAAGGGCGAAATCCGATCTGGACAAAATTGCCGTGGTACCAAATCCGTATATCGGAGCGGCGTCTTGGGAACCGCAGAATCTATTCAGAACAGGACGGGGTGAACGGCGCATCCAATTCATCAATCTTCCCGCCCATTGTACAATTCGAATCTTCACCGTCAGTGGGAATCTCGTGAATACAGTGCGACACGATGCCGAGATCGATAACGGACAGGAGGCGTGGGATCTTGTTTCCAAGGACGGTATGGACATCAGTTACGGTATTTACATTTATCATGTCGATGCTCCGGGCATCGGTGAAAAGATCGGCAAATTTGCGGTCGTTAAATAGGAAAGGGCGGAACATGAAACGATCACTGATCATCTGGATCTTGGTTCTGGGTGGCGTCATCGACCTACATGCACAGGCAGTGAATAAAAATGTCTCTAAAGCAGGAACAACCTCTGCAACGTTTCTGGAAATTCCGGTTAGCGCTCGCGCCATTGCCTTTGGCTCCGCGTTTTCTGCTGTGGCAAACGATATCTCGAGTCTCTACTGGAATCCTGCCGGGGCTGCACGCTTAGAACAGCCTGGTGTGATCTTTTCCCATATGAACTGGATCGCCGATCTCGGCTTCGATTATGCTGCCGTCGCGGTACCGGTCGGATCAATAGGGACTGTCGGTGTCAGCTTAACTTCGCTGACAATGGATGATATGGCGGTTCGCACCATTGATAAGCCGGAAGGGACCGGTGAATTGTTCAGTGCATCAAGCATTGCCATTGGTCTCCATTATGCGCTGAATTTGTCTGACCGGTTTTCCATCGGTTTCACCGGCAAATATGTCCAGGAAAGTATTTGGCATATGAGCGCACAGGCGTTCGCTTTGGATATCGGCGTTTTATACACCACGGAGTTCTTCAACAACATGAAGATCGGTGCGATCATCTCAAATTTTGGAACGGACATGAAAATGGCGGGACGCGATTCGCGACTTTTCGACCAGATCGACAGACAGAAGCTGGGGAGCAATGATCGCATTCCGGTCAATATAGAAATGGATAGCTGGTCATTGCCGTTGAATTTCCAGTTCGGTGTCGCTACAGATCTTTTCCACAATGAAACGCAGTCGATGACGATCGCCGTTGATGCACTCCATCCGAGCGATAATTATGAGAGCATTAATGTTGGTGTTGAATACGGAATCTACAATACGCTCTGTTTGCGCGGTGGATACCGAGCATTAGGTCTGTCGGACAGTGAAGGGGGACTTTCACTTGGTGCGGGATTTACAGGGAACTTATTTGGCGGCGGATTGACAGCAGGACTCGATTATGCTTATTCGGATCATGGACGGTTACAGTCTTCCAACGTAATTTCTTTAGCGATTATTTTTTAAAAGATTCCCTATCCTTTCGTATCTTTTTACTGAAGACACCGGTTGCTTGCCATGGCCGTTCATTCAATTTTTATAAAAGCAATGGTCAAATTCCTTCTATGTCTTACCCTTCTCTTTACCGGCTGTTCGGAAAAGAATGCCCATGATGCATCTGTCACCGGCGACGTCATTACGCTCACGTATTGGCCTGCGCCGAATCCGCAGGAAGTGCAACTTGCTGATTCCATTGTGCGCTCCTGGAATCGATTGCATCCGAACATTCAGGTGAAGATGCAGCCGATTCCAGTCAGTCAATCGACCGAGGAAGTGCTGCTTGCGGCCATTGCAGGAAGAACGACACCGGATGTTTGTTCTAATATCTGGCCCGGTGCTCTAGCAGAATTTACACGGCTTGGCGGATTGATTGATCTGGACCGTTTCGCGGATTTCGACTCAGCTATCATCAGCAGAACTCCTGCAGATGTGGTCGCTTCGTTACGTGATCCGAACGGTCATTTTTATCAGATGCCGTGGAAGACGAATCCGGTTATGATGTTCTATAACAAAAGACTTTTTGAAGTGAGCGGAGTAACTGGAGTTCCAAGGACGTATTCTGAATTCTATGCCGCAGCTAAGAATGTAACACGCGATACGGATGGAGACGGACAGACCGATGTGTGGATGGGGGAACGGGATATCCGTCCGATCTGGTGGCAGCGCTGGTTCGATTATTACTGCTTTTATATCGCAGCATCCAGCGGGAAGACATTTTTTATCAATGGCGAACCGCACCTGGATCAAAACGCATCCGCTACAGTGCTGGAATTCTTCCGCACCTGTTATGCAAGAGATTATTTCCCTCACACGTTTTTTCAGGGAGGCGATCCCTTCCTGTTGGAACGGAAAGCGACCCATTTTGCCGGTCCATATCTGATAGCGACGTTGCATTCGCTCGCGCCGTCGCTCCGTTTTGGAGTTGTGCCCATTCCGGTTCCGGATGGTCATCAAGGTCCTGTCTATACTTACGGAGATTATAAGAATATTGCCGTCTTTAGCACAACGAAACATCCGAAGGAAGCGTGGGAGTTCGTGAAATTTCTTGTGCAGGCGAAATACGATCTGATGTTGCTGCAGATTGCAAATCAAATACCGATTCGTGGCGATCTCTTGTCCAATCCAATATTTGCGGAGTACTTCAAACAAAATCCGTTGATGATTGAATTCGCCCGGCAGGCTGTCTATACCAGAAGCGTCGACGCAGCGCCGGATCTGAAAGAAATATTCGACGCCATTTCACAAGAATATGAAGCAAGTGCCGTATACGGAAAAAAATCTCCGATGGAAGCGACACTCGCAGCGCAGAAAAGGATCAACGTGATCGTCGAGTGGAATAAATGAAGAAAATGAAACTAAAATATGACCGTTCTGCATATCTGTTGGTGCTGCCGTACATCATCTTCTTCCTGCTTTTTGTAGCGTACCCGCTGATCTTTTCGCTTGTGCTGATCTTTCACCGGTGGGATATTGTAACGCCGATGCAATGGGTCGGGATGAAGAATTTCGAACGACTGATCAATGATCCGCTCTTTTTCAAATCGATCGTCAACACACTCATCTTCCTGTTTATCCATATACCACTGCAGATTGCAGTGGCACTTGGATTTGCACTGTTGTTGAATTCACGGATCAAATTCCGATCGATGTTCAGAACGATCTATTTTCTACCGGTGGTTGTTTCCGGAGTGGTCGTTACCATCCTCTGGCAGCAGCTCTATTCCTTTGATTCAGGCCTGCTGAACAGATTACTGATGATCTTCGGAATTCCGAAGATCCCGTGGATTGTCAGTCCGGAAATGGCGATGCCGTCCGTTGCTATTATGGCAACATGGAAGAATGTCGGCATTTACATTATCATGTTCCTGGTGGGATTGCAAAACATTTCCGCAGAATTGTATGAAAGTTCGAATATGGACGGCGCATCGCGCGTGCAGCAGTTCTTTTCCATCACGTTGCCATTGTTGAATCCGACGATCGTCGTTGTACTTGTCCTCTCAACGATCGGAGGATTTTCACTGTTCATCGAACCGTATGTGTTGACCGGCGGTGGTCCAATGCAAAGCACGCTGTCCGCTGTGCTCTATATCTATAATCAGGCATTTTACTTTAATCATATGGGATATGCTGCGACGCTGGGATTTGTCTTTGCCATTGTCATCTTTGCCGTGATCATGATCCAAAAAAAGACTGTTGAATCGGAATCATTAGAATGAAACAATTCTTCAAATATTTCCTGCTGACGCTCGGCGCCGTGATGTTTGCCTATCCATTCCTGTGGATGTTCGCTGCGTCGTTGAAACCGGAGATTGAGATCGGCGGATTCAGCTTATGGTCCTCAAATTTTTCATTCAAGAATTATGAACAGGTGTTTGCCCGTATTCCCATTGCGCGGGCATTTTTCAACAGCATTATCGTCTCGTTCAGCACCACTTTTTCTGTGATTATTTTCGGTTCGATGATCGGGTATGCGTTGGCGAGATTGAATTTCCGCGGACGGGACGCGCTCTATTATCTGATCCTGTTCACGATGATGATCCCATTCCAGATCACACTGATTCCGCAATATGTGCTGATGGTGAAACTTGGCATCACCGATTCCTATCTTGCGCTGATTGCCCCGACGATGATCAGCACCCTTGGGATCGTGATGTTCCGGCAGTTCTTCATGAGCATCCCGCAGGCGCTTATTGATGCTGCGCGTATTGACGGTTGTTCGGATCTTCAAATCATTTTTTCAATCATCTGGCCTATTTCTCGTCCAGTGGTGATTACCGTTGCGATTCTCTCCTTCATGGCTAGCTGGAACGAGGTTCTCTGGCCGATCATTGTAGTCCGAGAACGGACCTTGATGACGCTCCCGCAGATCGTGACGCTTTTCACGATAGGTGGGCAGGCGGAAGCGTTGCTTGGATTGCAGCTGGCTGCCGCAACGCTGCTGGCGCTGCCGATCATCGTCGCCTATTCATTCTTCCAGCGCTATTTCATCGACAGTATGGTTTCATCGGGGATCAAGGGATGAAACGACTTTTCTTTCTTGCAGCACTATTATGCGGTATCCTCCGCGCACAGGACGATTCGTTGATTGTTGCCTCCGTTGGTCCGTATAGAATTTCCACGGCAGACCTCCTTACGAGTTACGAATTCGGCTCGGCATTCGTGAAACGCCGCAGTGAACCGCTCCGGGAGCATCTAAAATACATGATCTATGAACGCTTGCTTGCACTCGAAGGATTGCAGAATAGTAAGCGGGAAGTAGAATTTGTGAAAGAGAGGATCAATGCATTGGAAGAAGACGGGGCAGTGGAACAACTCTATCGGCAGGAAATTCTCTCACAAGTGAAATTGAGCGACGAACAGATAGCCAATGATACCAGGAAAGCCAAGATTAATGTTTCACTCCGATGGATCTATTGCCATTCGAAGGACGAAGCGGACCTGACTTCACAATCGATCGGATCCGGTGCGTCGTTCGACTCACTGTATTCAGTGCAATTCGACTCGACCATGAGTTCCGATAGCAGAATGCTTGAGACTACATTATTGAAACTGGAACGTGACAATAGTGAATTGGCAACTGCTCTTGCTGCCCTTAACACCGGCAGCATTTCACTGCCGGTTCCCGGGAAGGATGGATACTATATTTTCCGATTGGATAAGGCGGAACAAAATCCACTGATCACGGAAAATGAATTCACAGAGCTAAAGCACCAAGCGGTCGAAATCCGTAAAAAACTCATCGCAGATGGATTAGCAGATGAATATGTGAAGAACATCATGAAACAGAATGATCCTGTGATTAAAGCGGAAGGATTCAACATTCTCCGTGCTTATCTGGCGGACCGTGGGCTTTCCCGCGATACCAAAGTGCAATGGGAGATCCCCTCTACGTTTATGACGGAAGCTGGACCGCAGCCAATTAGAAATTCCGGG
Organism: Bacteroidota bacterium; assembly: GCA_041665225.1. GTDB lineage: Bacteria > Bacteroidota > Ignavibacteria > UBA10030 > UBA8401 > UBA8401. The sequence goes on along the minus strand of JBAYJG010000054.1, from coordinate 1,657 downwards.
AACTATCTGCATCGGCCGCTCGTCACGTTTGGCAGCAGGACGATGACCATTCGGGATTATGCAGCATGGTATGACATTCGGCAGTTCCAGTTCGATACGCACTCGCAGGAAGCGTTCAACTCCAGCGTGAAGAGAACCATCTGGAAAATGGTGCAGGACAAATTATTGAGCGAAGAAGCATACAAACGCGGATTGGATAAAATACCGGCGGTTGCACACGAGACAAAAAAATGGGAAGCAAAATTGTTGTATCTCTCCCAACGAGCTGCAGTCTTACGGACGATCAGTGCCACCGACAGTGCTTTGCAAGTATTTTTCCGGACCAATAGGAAACAGTACATTAATGAAAAAGGGAAACCAGCAGAATTTCAAGAGGTACGTGAATTGGTAAAAGCAGATTATTTTACAAAGGAAGAAGCTGTCGTTCTGCTCCGTACTGTTGAGGCTTTAAGGAAAAAATTTAGTGTTTCTGTGAACGAACAACTGTTGAAACGATTGTCCGTTGCAACAGTGCGCGATCCGCGTGCAATTGAAGCGGTATTTTACAAGCCAGGTGGAACATTCCCCCGCGTGGCATTTCCGACGATCGATGAAGCCTGGAGCACTATCCAATGAAAAGTTTTTCACTCCTTTTGTTGCTGTTACTGATCTGTTCGACAGATACGATGGCACAGAACAATAATCCTCTTGAATATTCATTTGATAAGAAATATGGACAAGTGGAGGTTGGGGGTCCGTTTGTCGGCCTTGAGTTTCATAAAAGCCGTCCGTTGCCTTCCAGGATCAGTTTCTATTACCCGGTGGCAAACAGTATCGATCTTAGCACGGACTATTGGAAACGGGATGAATCACGTCCTTTGGCATTCGGAATAAAAATCGGTAACGGGAAGAAACAATGGTTGGGGAGAGATGGGTGGAAATATACAGTAAGTCCGCATACGGTTACGTTTAAAGAACGGGATGCAATATTATCATATCAATTGACATATGATTTTTGTTTGACTGAACCGACGATGGTTGTTTCGCTTTCTTTAAAAAATGAAACGACAACTCCTCAAACGGTACTGGTGTATTCGCATTTGTTGATGGTATTACGAACATGCCAAACCTACGCACGGAAAGACACTGCGGATATCATTTCTGCTGCGAGACGAGAATCGGTCATCGCTCAGTTCGGGGATAATGATACGAAAGACGCAACTGTATTTGCCCTCAACGCAGGAGTGAAACCGGATAAGTGCTGGAGTGATGCAGCGGTGCTCTCGATCAGGGATGATGGGACCAGTCTTTGGATGGACAGTTCATCGATCGGAACGACAATGACTTCTTCCGTTGCTCAACGGATCCGCGGTACTGCAGCATTTGAATATAACAGGATCCTGCAGCCCGGAGAGTCGATGACGATCGTGCAGATTATCGGCAGCACTTCGAAGGAGGAAGCAGAAAAAACAATTACCGCACTGGCGGGAAACTGGCAACAACAGGTTGAATTATTCCGTGATCTTGTTCGAAATGCGTCGTCAAATGATTCCCATTTCTTTACCGGTGACCCGGTCATAGATCGGACCACGCAATGGTCGAAAGCGATCCTCACAGCAAACGCGCATTATCTGGATGGGAAGATCGTCCCGATGCCGTGTCCCGCAGAATATAATTT
>JBAYJG010000053.1:0-14350 GCA_041665225.1 Bacteroidota bacterium | reverse complement strand
GTTATTCTTTCACATATTCATTTTCTGTTGTTTTGAATAAATATATCCCATGCTAGAAACTATTATACATAATCTATCAAACATTCAGGCGGAAGTGATCGTCACTATCACGTTGTGCATTGTACTTCTCGTCCATGTGATCGATCGGAAGAATACATCGTTGATGACGTTGCTCTCCGCTGCCGGATTGGTCGGAGCGATGTATGTGCTCACTGACGCAATCGGCATGAACAACTCGGCCTTCAGCGGAATGCTGAGCATCGATCCGTTCGCCACCTATTTCAAAATAGTGATCGTCCTCGCGACGCTCGTGGTTGTTGTGATGTCGCGGTTTTCGGACGAAGTAAATGCCGAAAAGAAAACGATTGGCGAATATTACTTCTTGATTCTTTCTATGTGTTTGGGAATGATGTTCATGGTCGGCGCATCGAATCTGTTGATGATGTATCTAACGCTGGAAATGAGCTCACTATCCTCGTATGTCGCTTCCGGATTTACACGGAAAGCGAAGGACTCATCAGAAGCGTCGCTGAAGTACCTGCTCTACGGCGCTTTCTCTTCCGGAGTGATGCTCTACGGCATTTCCATTGTGTATGGATTGACTGGTACACTTGACATTGCTGGTATCAATCAGGTGCTGATGCAGGGAAGTGCAAGTCCGCTGGCATTGATCGTTGCTTCAATCTTTATCCTGGTCGGATTTGGGTATAAGATTTCTGCAGTGCCATTCCACTTTTGGACTCCAGACGTGTATGAAGGTGCACCGACTACGATTACGGCATTCCTTTCCGTTGCATCAAAAGCAGCCGGATTTGCGATGATGATGCGCGCCTTCAAAGTGATGTTCATCGATTCTTCGGTGATGAATCTGCCAGCAGGGACTTGGGTCTTCATTCAGGGAGTGCACGTGCAGAATGCGCTGATGATCCTCTCTGTGCTGACGATGACACTCGGAAATCTGGTGGCACTGTGGCAGGACAATGTGAAGCGCCTTCTGGCATATTCCAGTATCGCCCAAGCGGGCTATATGCTGCTTGGATTAGTTGTGTTGAGCAATGATGGATTTTCCGCTGTGATGGTCTATTTCGTCGTTTATTTGTTCATGAATCTCGGTGCTTTCTATGTCGTGATGCTTATCGCGAATAAGATCAACAGCGAACATATCGATCAATATAAAGGATTGGGGAAACGTTCTCCGTTGCTGTCTGTTGCTTTGGCTGTTTTCCTTGTTTCGTTAACAGGACTTCCGCCGACTGCAGGGTTCATTGGGAAATGGATGATATTTTTATCCCTGATAAACGCCAAAATGGTAGTGATTGCGGTAATCGGCGTGCTGAACAGTGTCGTTTCCCTATACTATTATGTGCGGATTATCCGGAATATGTTTCTTCGCGATGAGCAGTCTGCAACGATTGAACCATACAAATTTCCCTTGCCACAACAACTGCTGCTGTTGACGTTGTTGATTCCGACTCTGTATTTCGGTCTTTTCTTTAATCAATTAGTAGAGTTTGCACAGATGTCGGTGCAGATGTTCGGAATGAAATAATAGTTGAGAGTACCTACAATAAAAAACGCCGTCTTTTTGACGGCGTTTTTTATTTCAAGAAATCATCGAAAATCTATTTCTTACCTTTTTTGGAGTTTTTCTTTTCCACTCGTTCAACAATCAACCGGATCCCTTCCAGAACGAGTGCAGGTTCATGTTTGTTGATCACCTTTGACTGTTTCTTCATCGTTTCGGAAAATCCACCTGTTGCAATAACCGTGGGGTAGTCGTCCAGTTCTTTCGAAATACGCCGGATCATTGTCTCCATGGAGTCGAGAGCACCATACATGATCCCAGCCTGCATGCTCTCCACTGTGTTTTTCCCAATAACCCGATCGGGAAACTTCAGATCAATCTTCGGCAGTTTCGCAGCGCGACGATGAAGTTCGGCAGATGAAGTTTCGATTCCAGCAGTGATTACCCCGCCAAGATATTCTCCCTTTTTAGAGACGACATCGAACGTTGTGGCCGTGCCGAAATCGATAATAATCACTGGACCTTTATATTTTGCATACCCTGCGACAGCATTGCATAAGCGGTCCGCACCGACCGCGCGCGGGTCGTCATAAAGGACCGTGATACCGAGTTCGAGTTCCGATGAAACGACGATCGGTTCGATCTTGAAATATTTCCGGGACATCTTCACGCATACTTCGGTCAGGTTCGGCACGACTGAAGCTATACCGACCGAGGTGATCTTCTTCAGTGAGATCCCAGCGTCTTCGCAAAACTGTTTTACCAGTGCTCCAAATTCATCTTCCGTCCGCGTGACGAAACTGGTGACACGCCAGTCGCCAAGGAGCCTGCTGCCGTTGTACATGCCGATAACAGTGTGAGTATTGCCGATGTCGATCGCGAGAATCATGATTCTTCCTTTGTTAAAGCACGATGATGCGTTTGTATTTTAAGTATATGCCAGACTCACATCGCCCGCAAAAATTGCCCGTTTGCTGCCGTCTTCTGTCTGGATGATGAGACTGCCGTCTTCTGCCACATCGATGGCCGTTGCGGCGAAACTGAATTCGCTCTCTAATACCGTAATCTTTTTCCCAAAAAGCAATGCTTTCATTCTCCAGTCATTCAATAGCCGTTGTGCAGGGAAATTGGATAATTGGATATACCTTCGCTCAAGTTCTTCCAGTACTTTTTGCAACAATTGTACTCGATCAATGTTCGTTCCGCTTTCAATCTTTAGAGATGTCGCTTTCATGGTAAGTTCGGAAGGGAAATCCTCCTGGTTGACGTTGATACCGATTCCGAGGACAATCTTCTCGATATCCGCGGAAGCGGTCGAAGATTCCGCCAGCATCCCGCAGCACTTTTTATTATTAATCAGTACGTCGTTAGGCCATTTGCAGGTAGACGATAATCCTGTCACAGTTTCGATCGCATCCGCGACAGCAAGTGATCCGGCAAACGGCAGAAGAGAGATCTTTTCCATTCCAAAATCAGGATAGAAAACAATTGAAAAAAGAAGATTCGATCCTTTTGGGGACTGCCAGTTCCTTTGTAACCGTCCGCGGCCGGCGGTTTGTTCGTCTGCGACAATGACCGTGCCGTGAGGTGCATCGGACTTATTCAATGACTTGGCATATGTGTTGGTGGAATCGATTCTATCGAAACAGTATGATTTTTTCCCAAACTGTTTTGTTTCCAACGATGCAATAATTTGTTCTTGAGTTATCACCGAAAATTCTTTACAAAATTGAATTAGAAAGTACTAGATCTCAATTACGTGTTGCCGAAAGTAACCATAGATGCAACCGATAGTCAAGTTTTGAGCAATAGGAAGAAGGTTTTAAATTCTTCGTACTGTGTGACAATACAGCGGTAAATGGCAGAAATACGCATAAAATATCTGACAGCATGGCATATTTAAACAATCTAAATTTAAATAACCGCCGAAAATTTGCTAAAATCAGCATGTTTCTATGGCACGATGGTTGCAAAGAGATAAGCAGAAAATATTTAAACAACAACTCAAAAATAAAGGAATATCAACATGGCTGGAAAAATTATTGGAATAGACCTTGGTACAACAAACTCCGTCGTTGCAGTGATGGAGGGAAATGAACCGGTCGTAATCGCAAACTCTGAAGGTGCGCGGACAACTCCGTCAATTGTTGCATTTGCGAAGAATGGCGAGCGTTTGGTTGGCCAATCTGCAAAGCGTCAGGCAGTGACAAACTCTAAAAATACCGTCTACTCCATCAAACGTTTTATGGGACGGTTTATGAACGAGGTGAATGAAGAGATGAAGCTCGTTCCCTACGATGTGGTCACCGGGGACAATAACACCTCCCGTGTGAAAATATCGGATCGAATGTATTCACCGCCGGAAATTTCCGCAATGATTCTTCAGAAGATGAAGCAGACAGCGGAAGATTATCTTGGACAGAAAGTTACTGAGGCTGTGATCACTGTTCCCGCATATTTTAACGATGCGCAACGACAGGCGACCAAAGAAGCCGGTGAGATCGCCGGACTGATTGTCCGCCGAATTGTGAACGAGCCGACTGCTGCTGCGCTTGCATACGGTCTTGACAAGAAACATAAGAACTCCAAAGTGGCCGTTTTCGACCTGGGCGGCGGAACGTTCGATATTTCCGTGCTTGATCTTGGCGACGGTGTGTTCGAAGTAAAATCAACGAATGGCGACACACACCTTGGCGGCGATAATTTCGATCAGCGACTGGTGGAATATTTCGCTGAAGAATTCAAAAAACAGGAAGGTGTCGATCTGTTGAAAGATGCTATGGCCCTTCAGCGTCTTCGTGAAGCGGCCGAAAAAGCAAAAATCGAATTGTCTTCCTCTGCACAAACCGAAATCAACCTGCCGTTCATTACGGCGACACAGGACGGACCGAAGCACTTTACGATGACCTTATCTCGTTCGAAATTCGAACAACTGGTTGATGACCTGTTGAAACGGTGTCTCCATCCGACCGAGAAAGCGATGAAAGATTCCGGTTATTCAGTGAGCCAGATCGATGAAGTGATCTTAGTCGGCGGTATGACACGTATGCCCGCTGTGCAGGAATTAGTGAAGAAGTTTTTCGGGAAAGAAGGACATAAAGGAGTTAATCCGGATGAGGTTGTAGCGATCGGTGCGGCAATTCAGGGCGGCGTACTTGCCGGCGATGTTACCGATGTTCTGCTGTTGGATGTAACACCACTGTCACTCGGCATCGAAACGCTCGGCGGCGTGATGACAAAATTGATTGATGCCAATACGACTATCCCCACAAAAAAGAGCGAAGTATTCAGCACGGCTGCGGACAGTCAGACGTCAGTCGAGATTCATATCCTTCAAGGGGAACGTCCATTGGCAGTCGATAATCGTTCGCTCGGAAAATTCCATCTTGATGGGATCCCGCCGGCGCCGCGCGGAGTTCCGCAAATCGAAGTGTCATTGGATATTGATGCGAATGGTATGCTTTCCGTTTCTGCAAAGGATAAAGCGACCGGCAAGGAGCAGAATATCCGCATCACCTCATCTTCAGGATTGAGCAAAGAAGAAGTGGAGAAAATGAAGAAAGATGCTCAAGCGCATGCGGCGGAAGATACAAAGAAGAAGGAAGAGATCGAGATCAAGAACCAGGCGGACTCTCTCGTTTTCTCGACCCGGAAACAGTTGACGGATCTTGGTGATAAGATCGATGCAGATACGAAAGCAAAGATCGAAGCCGCAGCAACCGCACTGGAAGAAGCAGTAAAAGCAAATGCCGGCATCAAAGAGAAAAAAGAAGAACTGGAAAAGATCTGGAACGACGCTTCGACGAAGATGTACGAAGCTGCTAAATCCGCAGGACCGCAACCTGGAGCTGATGCAGGTTCCCAGCAGCAGCAATCTTCCGGCGGAGGGCAGTCTGAAGGGGGTAAAAAGGTCGAAAACGCTGATTTTGAGGTGGTAGACGACAAGTAAGCGTTGCCGGTGATTCGGTATTTCAGAAACGACGATAAAGGCGGGGCTATTCCTCGCCTTTGTCATATCGGACCGTTAAGTACAGTGAAAAACGGACAGTACTTTGCGATTGATGACGCAGAAAAAAGGACGTACCTTTTCTCATAAATACATTACTTATTATTGTTCTGTTCATACAGGAGAAATTTTATGAAAGTCCTATTAGCTGATGCATTACCGCAAAGAACGATTGATCAACTCCAATCGCTCGGTGTTCAGGTCGTTAACAAACCAAAACTTAAAGCAGAGGAGCTTGCCGGTGCGATTGAAGATGCCGACGTGCTGGTAGTCCGCTCCACTGAAGTTCATGCCGACTGTATCTCAACAGCGAAAAATCTTTCGCTGATCATCCGCGCCGGCGCCGGGGTGAACAACATCGATATGAAAGCGGCAAACGCACGCGGTATCTCTGTCTCCAATTGTCCCGGAAAAAATTCCATCGCGGTTGCAGAATTGGCGATGGGATTGTTACTCTCGCTGGACAGGAGAATTCCGGATAATGTTATTGATCTCCGGAGCGGAAAATGGAATAAGAGCGAATATTCCAAGGCGGATGGTGTCTTTGGAAAAACTGTCGGCGTGATCGGTGTGGGACAGATCGGGAAGGAATTCATTCACCGCGCGCAGGCATTCGGCATGCATATTATCGCGTGGTCGCGGTCGCTGACTGTCGAAAAAGCCGAAGCACTCGGCGTATGGAAAGCAGATTCAATCGCTGAACTGATGCCGCAATGCGACGTCATCTCGGTCCATCTTGCTCTCAAGCCGGAGACAAAGAAGATCATCACGAAAGAATTGATCGGGAAGATGAAACCGAAAGCAGTGTTCCTAAACACTTCCCGATGGGAAGTGGTTGATGAAGAAGCATTGTTTGAAGTGGCTAAGGAAGGGAAGATCCGCATTGGCGCCGATGTTTTTTCCGGTGAACCGGAAGACAAAACTTCCCCATTCACGAACAAGCTGGCGTCGCTGCCGAATGTCTACGGAACGCATCATATCGGTGCATCCACGGAACAGGCACAGAATGCGATTGCCGACGAGACCATCGCGATCATCAAACAGTACCTCGAACGAGGCACAGTGAAGAACTGGGTGAACAAAGCAAAAACGACTCCGGCAAAATTCCAGTTGGTCGTCCGTCATTACGACAAGCCGGGAGTTCTTGCAAATGTGTTCGATGACTTAAAATCGGCACAGATCAACATTCAAGAAGTAGAAAATCTGATTTTTGAAGGATCACAGACCGCTTGTTGTACGCTGAAACTCGACGCGAAACCACCCGAGTCGACGGTAGCATCTATTGCCGCTCGGACAGATGAAGTGATCCAGGCGCAATTGGTGGCATTGTAAGATAACCGACTGGTGCTCGTTTTCGAAACGGACTAGAAAGCTGTCCATGCTGTCAGCGAACAGCGCAGCAATGTTGTATACTGTTCGAAGTGCAATGTATTTACCTGACAGTATGCGGACATAAAGGAATATTTTTATGATGGATGTCATCGTCTGGATCGTTTTGATCGGATTGGCAATAGCATTGCTGTTGGCGATCATCAATAAGAAAATGAGCAGCCAAGGCAATTTTGCCGCTACATCTGTTTTTTCCGATATGCAAAATCAGGAAAAACGAAATGCGATGGAAACTGTCATTGAAGAAAAGGCCGGCAAAAAACGTTTTGAGCAGGAGAGCGGGACAGATCATTAATTTATTCACTTACGGTATTCGAAAGTATTGTCCATGAACATGCGATTTCTGTTCCTTCTTCTGCTTGCATTGATGACCTCTTTGCTTGAAGCAAAACTGCCGCTTCAGGTAAAAAAATCCGTTGCATTCATTTTTGTCAGGGATACAAGTAACCGTTTGCAAGCACAAGGGACAGGTTTTTTCGTCTTGTTGCGGACAAATCAGAATGCCGATACTGCGAACTTTGGCTACCTGGTCACAACAAAAAGCACGTTGTACCGACGGGACGGATCAAGCATTGATTCTCTCTATATTAGGATCAACCGAAAGGACGGATTTGCAGATACATTGATCATTCCGTTGATACAAAACGGAGTCCGCCGATATTTTGTCCATCCGGATTCGCTGGCTGACCTGGCAATCATTCCGGCGTACCCAGACCTAAACCGATACGATGCACTTTTTACTCCCGTTAATATGATCGCCGGAGTTGATTTCCTGAAAAATGAAGGGATCGTTGAAGGTGATGAGGTCTTCTATACGGGAATGCTCAGTTCGCATTTCGGCATCTTCAAAAATATTCCGGTCGTGAGGACGGGGAAGATCGTTCAAATCTCGGATGAAAAATATTTGTGGGGCAGAGGATATACAGAGTTCTATTTGGTAGAAACTGCAATGTCCGATGGGGGGAACGGATCACCGCTGTATTTCTATTCGGCGGCGGTGAAAGATTCCGGGAAAGTGACGATGCCTGCAAAATTACTGCTTACCGGAGTGGTGTCAGGGAGGTTTGGTGAAAGCCGTGAATCAAATCTGATTCGGGTGGTGCCTGCATTTAAGTTAATTGAATTGTTGAATACACCGGATGTTTTCGCGGAACGGGAAAAGGAATTTATAAGGATGAAGGAAGTGAAAGGAAAGTAGTATCCTGAATATATTTTTATAACAACAGAGAGTAGACAACAATCTCGCAATCAAGAAATGAACTTCAATAAATTTACAATAAAATCACAGGAAGCGGTGCAAAACGCTCAAGAGATAGCCACTTCCTACGGTAATCAATCCATCGAACCCGAACATTTACTCGCTGCACTGGTGCAGGATGCTCAGGGGATTGTTACGCCAATGCTTCAAAAACTTGGCGCCAATGTCAATTACATCAAGATAAAGATCAATGAAGTGATTGAAAAACTGCCGAAGGTAAGCGGTGCACAGCAGTTCGCGTCTCCATCTTTACAAAAAGTATTCGAGTTGGCACAAAAAGAGACGGAAAATCTAAAAGACGAATATGTCAGCACGGAACATCTTTTGTTAGCGCTCCTCGACCAGAAAAATAACGGCGGTGTGAAACTGCTGCTTGATCAGGGAGTGACAAAAGATGGCGTGCTGAAAGCGCTGAAGGACGTTCGGGGAAATCAGCGTGTGACGGATCAGAATCCGGAAGACAAGTATCAATCCCTTGAAAAATTCGGCCGTGATCTTAACGATCTTGCACGCAAAGGAAAACTTGATCCGGTGATTGGACGGGAAGACGAGATCCGCCGGGTCTTGCAAGTACTTTCCCGTAGGACGAAAAACAATCCGGTGCTCATCGGTGAACCGGGCGTGGGAAAAACTGCTATTGCCGAAGGACTCGCATATCGGATTATCTCCGGCGATGTCCCGGAGAATCTGAAATCGAAACGGATAATAGCGCTCGATATGGCGTCACTGATCGCTGGCGCTAGTTTCCGCGGACAATTTGAGGAACGGCTGAAAGCAGTGTTGAAGGAAGTGGAAAATTCCAACGGGGAGATCATCCTGTTCATTGACGAATTGCACACGCTGGTCGGAGCAGGCGCAGCACAAGGTGCTGTTGATGCAGCGAATATGCTGAAACCGGCGCTTGCGCGTGGCGACCTGCGTGCCATCGGCGCCACAACACTGGATGAGTACAGGAAATATGTTGAGAAAGACCCGGCATTAGAACGGCGATTCCAGCCGGTGCATGTGGATGAACCTACCGTTGAGGATACGATTTCCATTCTGCGCGGACTGGCGGAACGGTACGAAGTGCATCACGGTGTCCGGATTACGGACGGAGCAATCGTAGCGGCGGCGCAGTTGAGCCACCGGTATATCTCCGACCGGTTTCTTCCGGATAAAGCGATTGATCTGGTGGATGAAGCAGCATCGAAATTGAGAATCGAGATCGACTCGATGCCGGAAGAGCTGGATGATGTCGAACGGAAAGTGAAGCAGTTGGAAATTGAACGTGAAGCGGTGAAACGGGAACTCTCTGCGGAGTACGCAGATGAATCGGATCGCCTGGCGATTAAAACGCACATTGAGGAGATCGAAAAAGAACTGGCGGAGTTGAATCAAAAGCGGATCGAATTGCGCGCACACTGGGAGAATGAAAAAAACTTTATTCAATCCATCCGCACGATGAAAGGTGAGATCGAAAATGTGAAGATCGAAGCGGACAAAAAGGAGCGCGAAGGGGATTTGGGGAAAGTTGCCGAGCTGCGGTATGGCACATTGGCGAACCTGGAAAAGAGGCTGAAAGAAGCTACAGTAAAACTGTCGGAAATCCAGAAACAGCAGAAAATGCTCAAAGAAGAGGTCGATGCGGAAGATATTGCGGAAATCGTTTCGAAATGGACCGGCATTCCTGTCACGAGGATGCTGGAAAGTGAACGATCGAAACTTCTCCATCTTGAAGAAAAGATCCATCACCGGATGGTAAACCAGGAAGAAGCAGTGAAAGCAGTTGCCGATGCTATCAGACGCAGCCGCGCTGGATTACAAGATGAAAAGCGTCCGATCGGTTCGTTCATTTTTCTCGGCACAACCGGTGTGGGCAAAACCGAGTTGGCGCGCTCCCTTGCAGAACTGTTGTTTAACGACGAGAATGCCATGGTGCGGATCGACATGAGCGAGTATATGGAAAAATTTTCTGTCTCCCGGTTGATCGGAGCTCCCCCCGGCTATGTCGGTTATGAAGAGGGCGGTCAGCTGACGGAAGCTGTTCGCAGAAAACCGTATTCAGTTGTTCTGTTGGATGAAATCGAAAAAGCGCATCCGGAAGTGTTCAATGTTCTGCTGCAATTGCTGGATGACGGACGGCTGACCGACTCGAAAGGTCGGACAGTGAATTTCAAAAATACTCTCGTTATCATGACTTCGAATCTTGGCTCGCAGCTGATCCAGGAACGGATGATGGAGATGGAAACGGAAGATGATTGGCAGAATTTTGCCGGCGATCTCCGCTCGCAGTTGAACCAGCTGCTGCGCCAGACGATCCGTCCCGAATTTTTAAACCGAGTGGATGAGGTGATTCTGTTCAAACCGCTTACACGTTCCGACATCAAACAGGTGATCGATATCCAGTTACGGCGTGTTGCCGAAATGCTGGCAGCGAAAGAAATGACGCTTGTCGTAACGGAAGAAGCCAAAGAATGGATTGCCCGGCTTGGGTACGATCCGAGTTATGGTGCACGCCCGCTGAAACGGACCATCCAGAAACATATCGTCGACGTGCTTTCTTCAAAGATCTTGTCAGGAGAAGTACAAGAAGGGGACGCGCTGGTGCTCCAATTGGAAGGAGAAGGGCAGCTTATGTTCCGAACTTTGAAAAAATAGTTTTTGCGAACCAGGCGGAGGAGAGACCACCGTTGCACTCTCCTCCTTTTGTGTCTTTTACAAGAGAGTAATATTGTTCCCGCCTTTATACCTGATTTCATAGAGATCTTTCCTTCTATCCATCCAATTCAATACGCTTCCACTCTGCCGATGACGCTTTAATAATTCCAGATCGACATCGTCTACGATCACCATTTCGGTGTTCGGCGTCGCTTCAGATTGGATCGCATCGCGGGTGAAAGGGATATCGGATGGTGTGAAGATGGCGGATTGTGCATAATGCACGTCCAGATTTTCAACAAACGGAAGGTTGCCGACTCCGCCTGCGATGGCAACATAGATATGGTTCTCGATGCATCGCGCCTGGGCACAGTACCGTACGCGGAGGTATGCATTGCGTTCATCCGTGCAGAACGGTACGAAGATCAATTGTGCCCCTTTTTCTACCGCAATGCGGCTCAATTCAGGAAACTCAATGTCATAGCAGATCTGAATGGAAATATTCCCTTTGTCCGTTTCAAAGATCTCTAGAGTATTTCCCGGTTTCACCCCCCACCACCGCCGCTCATTTGGTGTCACATGGAGTTTATACTGTTTGTTGATAGTGCCGTCCCTGCGGAATAAATAGGAGATGTTGTAGAGACTATCGTCTTCTACCGTAAAATGCGATCCGCCAATGATATTCACATTGTATTTGATCGCCAATGAATGGAAGAGCTCCAGATATTTCGGAGTGAACTCCGAGAGACGGCGGACGGAAACCTCCGGACGGGACTTCGGTAGGAAGGAGAGTAATTGTGTTGTGAAAATCTCCGGGAACAGAACAAAGTCGCTGCGATAATCTGCGGCAACATCAATGAAATATTCACATTGTGTTGCGAAATCTTCAAAATCCCGCACCATTCGCATTCCATACTGAACAGCACAAACGCGGGCAGATTCTACCGGCATGAAAATTCTTGCCGTGTCTGGTGCATAGTCGAGGTTGGTCCATTCCAGAAATGTAGCATATCCTTTTGATTCTGAATCGGAGACCATATAATCCTGCAGCAGCCGTTTCAGTACGAAACCGTTTGCCAGTTGTGCAGTCAGTACTGGGTCGAACAGCGATTTGTCCATCACTTTCCCGACGTATTCCCGTGCCGACATTTCTTTAGAATACGTACCGTATCCAGGTATTCGTCCTCCCAGAATGATCCGCATCAGGTTATTTTTGGTCGCAATAGCTTTTCGGGCGTCGTACAATCTTCTCGCAAGCCGCATTCCGCGGTATTCCGGATCGACCATGATTTCGATACCATATAGCGTGTTGCCTTCAGGATTGTGATTGCGAATGAAACCATTATCCGCAATCTCTTTCCAGCTGTGCCATTCGGAATACAACGAAAAGTCAAGGATAAGACTGCTGGAGGAAGCAACGATGCGGTTCTCATATTCGATACAGATCTGACCTTCAGGAAATATCTTCAACTGGCTTTCCATCTGTTCCATCGTCCACGGTTTCATTTCCGGGAAGCACTTTTCCTGCAGTTTGACGATGTTTTCATAATCTCCGATTACGATCTGCCGGACGACAATGTTCTTTTCAAACTCTTTCAAGTCTAATTCTGACATATGAGACCCCTCCGGTTTAGTGAAACAGTCTTCCTCCATGTTACAAAATTTGGTGGGAATGTCAAGCGTTTGCTTTCGCTTCATCTTCTGTTTACATTGCAAACAGTATTTTTTCACATCTTCCAGTTTGCGGGAACTTCTCTGATGATGATCACCGTGGTGTTGCCGTTCAGCAAGGAACAATACTTTGAACCGATGCTGCGGCAGTTTATTGACTCGCCGCTCGTGAAAAAGATTATTATCGCCCATGACGGTTCTTGTCAGCAATCCTTCGAACGATGCGACGTCATGGCAGTCGACGCTATGACGTCGGGGAAAACACTCAACGCCGTTATTGCAACGCTTTCGACGAAATATCTTCTCTACATTCCTCAAACGCAGAAGGTTACGTTCAATCAATCTGCACTGCAGCGGTTTGTTACTATCGCGCAAGATACCAATGCCGGCATATTGTATTCTGACTATTACGAGATAGTTGATGGCAAACGAATTGAACATCCGACGATCGATTATCAGTACGGCAGCATTCGTGATAATTTTGACTTTGGAGCAATACAGTTCTTTTCCCGCACTGCAATAACCAAAGCCTTGAAAAAATATGGAAAGATTGTAAAGACGGAACGAGCAGGATTGTATGATCTGCGTCTGAAGACTTCGATCGATCATTTGATCTTCCATATTCAGGAATTCCTCTACACGAAATCAGAATCAGATACTCGCAAAAGCGGGGAAAAACAGTTTGATTATGTTGACCCCAAAAATATACAGTTGCAAAAAGAATATGAACTGATTGCTACGCAGCATCTCAAACGGATTGGTGCGTACCTGAAGCCGACGTTTATTAAAGTTCCTGCATCAAAAAATACTTTTCCGGTGGAAGCGAGTGTCGTGATTCCCGTGCGCAACAGGGAATCGACAATCACTGATGCAGCGAAAAGTGTGATAAGACAAGAAACCGATTTTCTCTTCAATGTGATCGTCGTGGATAATCATTCAACGGATCGTACGACGGATATTCTTCGCACGCTGCAATCGCAAGATCCACGAATCGTCCATATCATCCCCCAACGGTTTGATCTCGGCATCGGCGGATGCTGGAATGAAGCAGTGCTGTCCGAACAATGCGGCCGCTATGCCGTGCAATTAGATTCGGACGATCTCTATTCCGGGACCGATACTCTGCAATCAATCGTCGATGTGTTCCGTCGTGAAAAGGTCGCTATGGTCATTGGTTCCTATACCCTTGTGGATGCACATCAAAAGGAAATTCCTCCCGGATTGATCGACCATAAAGAATGGACTCCCGACAACGGACGGAATAATGCCCTTCGTATTAACGGGTTAGGGGCGCCGCGGGCGTTTTATACACCGATTATTCGTGAAATGCTCCTCCCAAATACAAGTTATGGAGAGGATTATGCAGCTGCATTAAGGATCTCCCGTTTTTATAGGATTGGACGAATCTATCGGTCGCTGTACCACTGTCGTCGATGGGAGGGAAATACTGATGCTGCTCTCCCCATTGATAAAATCAACAGGAACGATTATTATAAGGATAAGATCCGGACAATTGAGATGCTTGCACGGATCCGGATGAACAAGGAACGGGAGCGATGAGCGTGAAACAGTTGGTCTTTCTTTCGCTAATCGTGATTGCAGTCGTCAGTTGTGAGAATTTTTACAATGACAATGACGAATACGAGGAAGCGATCGCGATGGTCGATTCTATACGGATCGATACGGTCGTCAATACAACGGCGACAATCTCGCTTTCCTGCATTACGCCGACGCCGTGCTGGCATTTTTCGAGAATTGTTGAACGACGGGATTCCAATCAGATCTATCTTACGATGTACCGCAAAGCAAAAAAATATGAAACGTGCATTCAGGTAATTTCCGGATTTATGCATACTATGAC
>JBAYJG010000052.1:0-14590 GCA_041665225.1 Bacteroidota bacterium | reverse complement strand
CTCCATGCGATGATGCCGTCTCTCGCGCCGCTCACCCCGGAGACAATGGAAGGGCGCTGGAGATTATATAAAGTCCACTCCTCCGACCGAAAAGGATTTGTCATTACCTTTTGATGGTTTCCATCCTCGATTGAGTGATTGTTAAAGTCCTCAAATCAACGGTTTTTCAAATGTACAATGAGAGTTTCTATCGAAAGGTGAGTCAGGAGAGTCAGTTTCTTAGCTCTTAGGGGAACCGTCCATTGTTGTTATTAAGAGAAGTCTTTTGTAAATTTCATTAGTGGCGATTTGAAACCGACAGCTTGCAGCCACTCAATTTGTGAAAAATTGCTAAAGCGTCGAAGGAAGTTCATTCACCCTCGGCGTTGTGTACGTTCGGGGGTGTGTCATTTTTTGGGGTGGTAGGTGTTTTTTGAGTGGACAGTTTTGAGTTATCAGTAATGAGTTTTCCATTGGAGCGATAAATGCAAGATTATCGAAAACTGATAGTATGGGAAAAGGCACACAAGGCAACTCTGGAAATCTATTCATTAACGAAATCCTTTCCAAAGGATGAACTCTATGGGATTGTATCGCAATTGCGAAGATCCGTTAGTTCCATCCCTGCGAATATTGTCGAAGGGTGTGGAAGGAAAACAAAAGCAGATTTTGCTCGGTTCTTAAATATAGCAATCGGCTCTTCCAATGAAACGGAATATTTTTTACTACTCGCAAAAGACTTGGGGTATCTCACTCCATCTGGTCATGAACAAATTTGCACTTCGATCACAGAAATAAGAAAAATGTTGGTTTCCTTAACATCAAAAGTACAAAAATAACTCTGGAATCGATTTTACTCAAAACTCACAACCGAATACTGTTGACTCATCAATGACAAAGAACTTTCATCAAACATTAACAGAAAAAATCATCGTCTTCGACGGCGCCATGGGCACCAACATCCAAACGCAGAACCTTACGGCGGATGATTTTGGCGGCGAACATTACAACGGATGCAACGAGTATCTGTTAGTGACCAAGCCGGCGGCAATTGAAAAAGTGCATGCGGATTTCCTCTCTGTAGGAGTGGATGTCATCGAAACGGATACGTTTGGTTCCTCCTCAATCGTGCTGGCGGAGTATGGACTTCAAGACCGTGCGTATGAGATCAGCAAACTGGGAGCATCTCTTGCCAAAAAGGTGGCAAAAGAGTTTTCAACTTCAGTGCATCCGCGTTTTGTAGCCGGATCGATCGGCCCGACGACAAAACTTCCTTCGCTCGGACATATTGCCTATGCAGAAATGGAAAAATCGTACTATGAACAGGTTGCGGGATTGGTCGATGGCGGTGCAGACCTGTTGATGATCGAAACGTCGCAAGATCTGTTGCAAGTGAAAGCTGCGCTCGGCGCTGCATTCCGGTATTTTGCCGATAAGCGCATAAAGCTGCCGGTGATCACTTCCATCACTATCGAAACGATGGGAACAATGCTGATGGGATCCGAGATCAATGCCGCATTAACCGCATTGGAGCCGTACGATATCTCCGTCATCGGAATGAATTGCGCTACGGGACCGAAAGAGATGTCCGAACACATCCGCTACCTCACACAAAATTCCCGCATTCCTGTTTCGTGTATTCCTAACGCCGGCCTGCCGGAAAATGTCGGCGGCGTTGCCCATTATCATCTCTCTCCGGACGAGATGGTGCATTGGCTGTCGCACTTCGTGAAAGACTTCGGCGTGAATGTTGTCGGCGGCTGTTGCGGTACGCGTCCTGAACATTTAAAAGCAGTAGTGGATTCGATGAACGGTATTGCGCCAAAACAGCGTTCCATCGAATATCAACCTTCCGTCTCCAGTCTGTACTCCAGTGTGACTATGGATATGAAGCCTGCACCGCTCATTGTCGGAGAACGAACGAATGCGAACGGCTCTAAAAAATTCCGCGAACTCCTCCAGAAGGAGGATTACGACGGAATGGTGATGATGGGGAAAGAGGCGATCAAAGAGGGAGCACATGTACTTGATGTGTGCGTCGCCTATGTTGGCAGGGATGAGGTCCGCGACATGAGGGAATTCGTCTCCCGGTTGAATACGCAGGTTCCCTTGCCATTGGTTATTGATTCAACGGAAGCAAATGTTATCGAAGCTGCACTGCAGCTCTGTGCCGGAAAGTCGATCGTCAATTCTATCAATATGGAAGATGGTGAAGAACGAATCGAAAAGGTGATTCCGCTCTGTAAAAAGTACGGTGCTGCCGTTGTGGCACTGACCATTGATGAACGCGGAATGGCGAAAACAGCACAGGACAAATTCGAGATCGCACAAAGGATGTACGAACTGGTTGTGAACAAATACGGCATGAAACCGAGCGACGTCATCTTCGATACGCTCACATTTACGCTCGGCAGCGGCGATGAGGAATTCCGCAAAGCAGGAATTGAAACGATCGAGGCGATCAAACTGATCAAGGCAAAGTATCCCGAGGTCGGATTTGTGCTGGGTGTCAGCAATATCTCGTTCGGACTTTCACCCCATATCCGTCACGATTTGAATTCCGTTTTCCTGCATTATGCGATTGAAGCCGGACTGTCGCAGGCGATTGTCAATGCGCAAAAGATCAAACCGCTCTATAAGATTGACGAGCGTGGTCGTGAACTGTGTAAGCAATTGGTATTTGACGAACGGAAATTCGACGGTGAACAATGTATCTACGATCCATTGACGGAGTTGATGGCATTTTATGCGGATAAAAAATCTGACATGAAAGCAGAAAAGAAAGAACGTGCCGGCACCATTGAAGAAATTTTGCAAAACAGGATTATCGACGGTGATAAGATTGATGTCAGCATCGATCTGGATACGGCAATGAAGAAATATACTCCGTTGCAAATCATCAACGAGGTATTGTTGGAGGGGATGAAGGTTGTCGGCGATCTGTTTGGGAAAGGGGAAATGCAATTACCGTTTGTGTTGCAGTCCGCAGAAACGATGAAAGCATCGGTAGCATATCTTGAACAATTCATGGAAAAATCCGACGCGACAAACAAAGGTTCCATGGTGCTTGCGACCGTCAAGGGGGATGTTCATGATATCGGCAAGAATCTTGTGGACATCATCTTGACCAACAATGGATACAAAGTCTATAATCTCGGCATCAAACAACCGCTGGAAAATATTCTGCATGCTTGGGAAGAACACAAAGCGGATGCGATCGGTATGAGCGGTCTGCTGGTGAAATCCACAGCGATCATGAAAGAGAATCTGGAATTGATGAATGAGCGGGATCTTACCCCGCCTGTTGTATTGGGTGGAGCGGCACTGACAAGGCGGTTCGTGGAAAACGATCTCCGTTCTTTATACAAAGGAACGGTTGTTTATGCCAGCGATGCATTCGACGGATTGCGCTTCATGGAACAGTTGAAAACAAAAGGGATAGAAAGCTTCGCATCACCTGCACCGGCGCAAATCCTTTCCGACGAAGATGGAGAAGAATTGCTCACAGGTTCCGAAGCGAAAATCGCTGCGGCCCTCAAAGAGAATCCTGATGTACCTTCGCGATCCAAAATATCGACTGATGTCGTTGTCCCGACACCGCCGTTCTGGGGAACAAAGGTTGTCGAAGACATTGCTCTGGATGAAATTTTCAAATACATCAATGATGCGGCGTTGATCAAGGGACAGTGGCAGGTACGCAAGGGAAAACGAACCGAAGAGGAATATAAAAAACAGGTAGATGAAAAAGTCCGGCCTGATCTCGAGCGGTTGAAAGAACAGATCAAACGCGAGCGGCTGCTTCAGCCGAAAGTGGTATACGGGTATTTCCCGTGCAATTCGGATGGGAATGATCTGATCATTTATCAGGATGATCTGAAGACGGAACGGTTACGCTTTACATTCCCGCGGCAGAATGACGATCGGTTTCTTTGCTTATCAGACTATTTCGCCCCGAAAGGTACCGGAAAGATCGATGTTGTTCCGTTCCATATGGTGACGATGGGAAAGAAGGCATCGGAACATTCTGCAAAACTCTATGCAGCGAATGATTATAAAGAGTATCTGTACTTCCATGGATTGAGCGTCGAGTCGGCAGAGGCTCTAGCGGAGTTGTGGCATAAAAAGATTCGTGAAGAACTGAAGATCGACGGGAAGGATGCAAAAGAGATCAAACGGTTGTTCAGTCAGGGATATCAAGGATCACGTTATAGCTTCGGATATCCTGCTTGTCCGAATCTGGAAGATCATGTGAAACTGTTTCAGCTGCTTCAGCCGGAACGGATCGGCGTGCATCTCACAGAAGAGTTCATGCTCGAACCCGAGCAATCGACTGATGCAATCATTGTGCATCATCCGGAAGCGAAATATTTCAACATCAAGTAACATGTTTTTCATACTTTCTTCGGCCGTGATTAATGGTTATATTCGTCCGAAGATTTTTATTCTTTTGAAAGGACCGACGAACATATGCCTCAACTGATTTTAATCCGCCATGGCGAATCGCAATGGAATCTCGAAAACCGTTTCACCGGCTGGGTGGACGTGCCGCTTTCTCCCAAAGGAGAACAGGAAGCAAAAGCTGCGGGTGAGAAACTCAAATCATATAAATTCGACAAAGCATTCACTTCAAAACTTCAGCGTGCCAACAACACATTGAAATTCATCCTGCAGGCAAACGGACAAACAACCCTTCCGACGGAATACGATATCGCGTTGAATGAAAGGCATTATGGTGCGCTTCAAGGATTGAACAAAGCGGAAACAGCGCAAAAATACGGCGATGAGCAAGTGAAAATCTGGCGACGCAGTTACGATGTGCCGCCGCCGAAAGAGAAAACGGATTTGAATCCAGAAGGAACCAGTGAAAGCTTGAAAGATACTGCTGCTCGCACTCTTCCTTATTGGGAGAAAAAGATATTCCCTGAAATCAAAAGTGGGAAAAATATCATCGTTGCTGCCCACGGGAACAGTCTTCGATCCATTGTCATGCATCTCGATAATCTCACAAAAGAACAGGTTTTGGAGTTGAACATCCCAACTGGTGCACCGCTATTATACGTTTTTGATGCAAATGGCACGATTGTTGAAAAGAAATACTTGTAAGATGACAGGCAACAAGAAAAATTAAAACAAGATTTTTTTGTCTGCTGAAATCCTTTATTGAGTTTCGAACAAGTTTTCATTATTATTTCAAAAGTAACTTTGTAACCATCGAGGAGAATCTACTATGGCAACCTTTATCACTGAAGAATGTATCAATTGTGGAGCTTGTGAACCCGAATGTCCGAATACCGCTATCTATGCTGGCGGTGCTCAATATGATTTGAAAGGCGGGAAGCACGATGCGATCTCGAATGACTTCTATTACATTGTACCGGATAAATGCACGGAATGCGTCGGGCATTTCGATCAGGAACAATGCGCCGCGGTCTGCCCGGTGGATTGCTGTGTGCCCGATCCGAACCATGCCGAAACCGAAGATGTCCTGTTTGCACGCGCAAAAGAGATCCATCCGGAACGTGCATTTGCAGAATTAAGCGCATCAAATTCCCGCTTCAGAAAATAATATCTGAAAACGATGTTTTGTAAAAGTCGGTTCATCCCATGAACCGACTTTTTTTATTGTACGGGATACATTCCATTCAAAATGAAAATCCAGCCTGCGGCAACCTGTATATTTCACTTCGAGGGTAACCCTTTGGGAAATACCTGACCGGCGAGCTATCGCATTTTCAATGTATTTAGCGGCTTATAAAATAATTGTTCAACTAAATCGTCTATAAACGAGTGTACAACAACCATCACTCGTTTTACATTGTAGTGCTATTATTATGGAATTCCGATATCATAAAAAAAATACAAAAGAAAAGTTATCACTATTTCACGCCGAAAATAACTTAAATACATTGCTGTCCGTCCAGGACAAAAAAGAAAATCTCTTTACCATGGCGTGGAATACAGGGCAAACGCAAAAAGCAGTTGTGGGCGAAATGAGATTGACGTTCCCCGGCAATACCATCATGCCTATCATGTCTCATCAAAACATCTTTTTTGAAAATCCTCAAGACGTTGCTGTATGGCAGTTCAACAGCGAATTTTACTGTATAATTGATCATGATGATGAAGTTGGGTGCGCAGGAATTTTATTTTATAATTCTGCGAAGACACTATGCATCGCTTTGGGTGATTCAGAAGTCCAAAAATTTGAAGTGCTGTTGAACATGTTTCGTGATGAGTTGAGCTCACACGATGAAATTCAAACCGAAATGTTGAGGATGTTGGTCGGAAATCTCATCATTAAACTGACACGCTTAGCAAAGGTCCAATACTTCGATTTGAATGACGATGCAAGTAATTATACAGTTGTCCGGGAATTTAATTACCTTGTCGAGCGCCATTATCGAAAACATCACACTGTCCAATTTTACGCAGATTTGCTCGCGAAATCGTCGAAAACACTCTCAAATATGTTCGGACTTTATAGCGATAAAAGTCCGCTGCAGGTCATTCATTATCGAATTATGTGGGAAGCGAAACGATTAATGCACTATACAAATAAATCAATAAAGGAAATTGCATACGAACTAGGTTTCGAAGATGCCGCACACTTCAGCAGGTTTTTTAAGAAACTTGCCGGAGAAAACCCTACTGCATTCCGGACTTCGGTTATTGAGAACCAGTAAGGGAAGAATAGTCAACGGTTCGGGAAATGCATCCATTTTCCCTGATAAGGTTCTCTCATATCTTTGTAGCGTCAAATATTTCATTACACAAATGGAGACGCTATGAAAACATTTACTGTACCAACACGAGAACAAGTGTCAGAAAACAACAAAAAGATTTTTGACGGCCTCGCAAAGAATTTGGGATTTGTTCCGAACCTTTTTGCCGCATTTGCGCATTCTGAAACTGCGCTGAGCGATTGCCTGACGTTCCAGAATAGGAAAAGCACGTTACATGCAAAAGAACGTGAAGTGGTTAACCTTGTTGTCAGCCAAATTAATGATTGTCGGTATTGTCAAAGCGCGCATACCGTTGTCGGAAAAATGAATGGCTTTTCTGACGAGCAAATTCTTGAAATCAGAAAGGGATCAGCATCCTTTGATGAGAAATTGCACGCGCTTGCAACATTTGCTCACGATGTTACGCTCCATCGCGGGAAGCCGTCGTCCAAAACACTTCAAAACTTCTTTGCCGCTGGATACAATGAAGCAAATCTCATTGATGTCATCATCCTGATAGGGGAAAAAACAATCAGTAATTTATTGTACGGAGTGATGCAATTCCCGATTGATTTTCCTCTTGCACCGCAGATGAATGAAGTATTCGTCAATTAGCGGACGGTAAAAAAGTAGCAGCGAAAATATTCTTGCACCGTTGAGAGCAGTACATCGAAGTTTTAATCGATTGCTGCTCTTTTTTTTTTAACATCAGATCAGTATTGCATATGTATTTTTGTTAGAATGTGAATATTTTTTCGATTACATTCATTAGGATATAGTACGCTAATTGTTTAAAGACAAAAATTATGAAAATCGGAAATTACACATTGTGGTCGATCGAAACAGGACGGTTCGCGTTGGATGGCGGCGCCATGTTCGGCGTTGTTCCATGGGTGTTCTGGTCGAAAACGAATCCTCCCGATGAACGGATGAGGATCACATTGGCTGCCCGCTGTTTGCTCATCCGCGGCGAAGGGCGCACGATTCTGGTGGATACAGGGAACGGTTCCAAATGGAACGATAAACTGAAAGATATTTATCGATTGGATAATTCCCATTTTGCATTGGAAGATTCTCTGGCGAAAGCAGGTGTAAGGCCGGAAGAAGTGACAGACGTGATTTTGACGCATCTTCATTTTGATCACTGTGGCGGCAGTACAAAAATTGTCGATGGGAAACTCATACCGACATTCCCTAACGCAACACATTATGTGCAGAAAGCACATTGGGAACTGTCGCAGAATCCGTCGGACCGGGATCGTGCCAGTTTCATGAAGGACGATTATATGCTTCTGCAGGAAAAGGGAATGTTGAAGTTTACGGAAGGAGAACAGGAACTTTTTCCAGGCATTTCGGTGATCGTTTGCAACGGGCATACCATGGCGCAGCAACTGCCGGTGATTACCGATGGAACAAAAACGTTGCTCTTTTGCTGCGATCTCGTTCCGACAACATCGCACATCCCATTCCCCTATGTTATGGGATACGACCTCCGTCCGCTCGGAACACTGGAAGAAAAAAAACGAATTCTGCCGCGAGCTGAACAGGAAGGATGGACACTCTTCTTTGAGCATGATCCGGAAACGACAGCGGTAACATTGCAAAAAACGGAAAAGGGATTGTCGATGAAAGAGAAATTGGTTTTTTAAAATATTCGATGAAACACTTTGCGGCAAATAGTGAAGATATCAAAACACAGCGGGGAACAAGAATCTTCCTGCAAGGGGAAGAGATCGTGCTCTTCAAAGTAGAAGAAAAAATAATTGCCGTTTTGAATATGTGTCCCCATCAAAAATTCCAAAAACTGCATGATGGCATGTTCGAAAATGGAATTGTTACTTGTCCAATGCATGGATGGTCGTACGATGTCCGGACGGGATTTTCGACGAATGCAAGCGGAAGATTAAAACAGTTTCCCGTTGAAATATCGAATGGAAAAGTGTTTGTAGAAATTGATGATGCTTTTTCGTTTTGATAGTTAAAATAAAACAGTCATGCCTGCGAACGCAGGCCTCCGGAAGCGTAATGGTCGATTCCTGCTTGAGCAGGAATGACACCGATAAGAGTAAAAAAACCTGTCATGCCTGCGAAAGCAGGCATCCATGTATATGGACAAAAATTACTTTGTATATATACTCGCAAGCAAAAAGAATGGAACCCTGTATATTGGGATGACAAATAATCTTAAAAACAGGATTGTTCAACATAAAGAAAAACAAATTCCTGGATTCACTCAACGATATAACGTTGATATGTTAGTATATTATGAGTATTACATGGATGTTCGTGACGCAATTACCCGTGAAACCCAAATGAAACGATGGAAACGCTCATGGAAGATCGAGCTGATCGAATCGATGAATCCTGAATGGAAAGATCTTTTTTTTGAGTTATAAAAATGGATTCCTGCTTGCGCAGGAACGACACCGAAAAAAAACCTGTCATGCCTGCGAAAGCAGGCATCCAAGAGCGTACCAATGGATTCCTGCTTACGCAGGAATGACATTGATTCGGGATTAGAAAAATAACTGTTTCTCAAAAAATAGTTTGTCATGCCTGCGAACGCAGGCATCCATATAGATATTTTATTTTCGGCGTTGTTGCATGACTCTTACTGAACAAATCAAAGCGAAAGCGCTGGAACTCGGTCTCCATAAGATCGGTATAGCCCGTGCTGAGGCCCTGACAGTTGAGGGAGTGCACTTGAAGGATTGGCTCGATAGGGGGAATCATGCATCAATGCGGTGGATGGAAAGCAATGTCGAAAAACGGACGGATCCACGGACGATCGTTCCAAATGCCCAGTCGGTGATCAGTGTTGCAGTGAATTATTATACTCAACAGCAGCATGCATCTGATGGAGAAAGTGGGAAAATATCCCGGTACGCCTGGGGGGACGATTATCACATTCATGTGACAAAAAGAATCCAAACGCTCTTTGAGTGCATCAAACAATGGGCGCCGGAATTCGAAGGCCGCTATTATGTTGATACCGGTCCGGTGATGGACAAAGCGTGGGCAGCCCGTGCTGGATTAGGCTGGCAGGGGAAACATACGAATTTGATTACAAAGGAGTTCGGTTCCTGGGTGTTTCTCGGCGAAATCATTACAACTCTGAAATTGGAGTATGATCAACCGATGGAAGATTTTTGCGGCACTTGCACTGCCTGCATCGATGCATGTCCGACAGATGCTATCCATCAGCCGTATGTTGTTGACAGTAATAAGTGTATTTCATATCTGACAATTGAACATCGCGGAGAGATTGCAAAAGAACTTGGAAAGAATTTTGACCATTGGATTTACGGCTGCGACATTTGTCAGGATGTTTGTCCCTGGAACAGGTTTCAACAGACAACCGATCACAAAGAATATGAGCCGAGAGAATGGAATCTTTCTCCATCGTTGGAAAAACTCCGGAGCATTTCTTCGGAAGAATTTTCCCGACGATTTAAGAACTCGCCCATTAAACGGACGAAACGTGAGGGAATTATTCGCAACGCAACTCTTGTTACAAAGAATGTTGCACAATAACTGTTTTTAGAAATTCATCATTCATAATTATTTTTTGGTACTATGGCAAACAATCATCGAAAACTCATCATCATCGGTTCAGGTCCTGCAGGTCTTACTGCAGCTATATATGCAAGCAGAGCGAATCTCAATCCATTGATTTTTGAAGGTATTCAACCCGGCGGACAGTTGACAATCACCACGGAAGTTGAAAACTATCCCGGTTTTGAACATGGCATTCAGGGACCGGAGTTGATGGACATCATGCGGAAACAAGCGTTGCGGTTTGGCGCTGAATCTCAATTTAAGATTGTCTCAAAAGTGGATTTCACACAACGTCCTTTCAAAGTGTGGGCGGACGAAGAATTGTTCACAGCTGATGCTGTGATCGTTTCGACCGGCGCTTCTGCAAAATGGCTTGGTCTCGAATCAGAAAAACAGTTTTCCGGCTATGGTGTGTCCGCTTGTGCAACGTGTGACGGATTCTTCTTCCGCAATCAGGAAGTCTATGTCGTGGGCGGCGGCGACACAGCCATGGAAGAGGCAAGTTTCCTCACGAAGTTTGCTTCGAAATTGACATTGGTTCACCGCAGAGAAGAGTTCCGTGCATCCAAAGTGATGCAAGATCGCGTGTTGAAGAATCCGAAAGTCTCCGTTGAATGGAACTCAGTGGTTGAAGAGATCGTCGGCACTGTTGAGAATGACAAGAAGAAAATGACCGGCCTCCGTTTGAAGAATGTGAAGACCGGTGCAGTGAAAGAAGTGAAAGCAGACGGACTGTTTTTGGCGATCGGGCATAAACCGAACACGGAAATATTCCAGGGCATCCTGGACATGCACGAGAACGGATATTTGAAAGTGCAACCGGGCACCACAAAAACAAATATCGAAGGTGTTTTCGCTGCGGGCGATGTCGCGGATCATTATTACCGACAGGCGGTTACTGCCGCCGGCAGCGGTTGCATGGCAGCAATCGATGCCGAACGTTGGTTGGCTGAACAAGAATAAATATTAAAAGAAAAATAAAAACCGTTTTCTTGTATCGATACAGGAAAACGGTTTTTTATTTTTATTCCCCAACTGTCATACCTCTCTGCCGACT
Organism: Bacteroidota bacterium; assembly: GCA_041665225.1. Taxonomy (GTDB): domain Bacteria; phylum Bacteroidota; class Ignavibacteria; order UBA10030; family UBA8401; genus UBA8401. The sequence goes on along the minus strand of JBAYJG010000052.1, from coordinate 3,274 downwards.
TTTCATCGACAAAGGAAAATTTGTCCGTGAATTCTGCCATCCTTTCATAAAAAAATTCTATGAAGTGCAAAAATGCTCAAAATTAATGGAATATCCATTTGGCACACTGATTGAATTACCATGATACGAACACAGACAATACAAACATCAATCACAAAAGGAGCAATGCTATGGTAGTCCGTTTTCAACCCATTACTAATATTTTTGATGAGATCGATTCGATCTTCAATCCGGTCGCTGTACCTTTTCCCGCCATCCGTTGGACGAACCGCGACAGACGGTTTGCCGATATTTCTGTGAAGGAATCAGGAGAACAGGTGCATGTCTATGCCGAACTGCCGGGCGTCGCCAAAGAGGATGTCAATGTGAATATCAATGAGGGAACGCTGGTTATTAGCGCAGAACGCAAGCAGCCTGAATTGAAAGAGAATGAACAGTGGATCCGTAACGAGGTGAATTATGGAAAGATCGAACGAACGGTTCAGCTTCCCTATCCGGCCGATGTGGAGAAAGTTTCAGCGACACATGAACAAGGTATCCTTCACATCGTTCTTCCGAAACATGAAAACGCAAAACCTAAACAGATTTCGATCCGATAAGAAAAGGAACTTGACTATGACAAACGGAACAGATGAAAAGAAAACAGTGCATACCATTACCCCTGTTGTGGATATCGTGGAAACGGCAAAATCATACGTCGTCAAACTCGATATTCCGGGATCGGTAAAAGAGAAAATCAAAGCCAGTATTGAAAACAATACTCTGGTGATATCGACGGAAGCGTCTGATTACGCAGGAACGGATTCGGCTGAAACTGCAAAACAGTATCGCCGCGAATTCCTCCTGGCCAAGGATATCGATGTTGATACAGTCGATGCACAGTATGATCTGGGTGTGCTGACGGTAACACTGAATAAAAAAAAGCAGTTTTTGCCAAAACAAATATCCATTAACTAATATCATCTCTGCGGTGCCGCTCACAGCGGCACTGCGGAGGCAAGAAAAGAAAGGAGAAAAATTATGTCACTGATTAAACGTAATCCGTCACAGGCAGCAACCCGATGGAGCCGGGAATTCCCGACATTCCGCGGACTGCAATCGTTGCAATACGATATGAACCGCATCTTTGATGAATTTTTCCGCGGTGATATTCTTGCCAATGATGAATTATTCGGCCGCGATTGGAATCCGGCAGTCGATATTATCGAAAACAATGACAACTACGTCCTGAAAGCAGAACTTCCCGGGATGATTAAGGACGACGTAAAGATCACGTTGGAGAACAATGTCCTGACGATCCGCGGTGAAAAGAAACAAGAGACCGAAAAAAAGGAAGAGAACTATCATCGTGTGGAACGCTCGTACGGTTCATTTGAACGTTCCTTTACGATACCCGGTTCGATTAAAGTGAATGATATCGATGCACAATATAAGGATGGTGTGTTAACGCTGACGCTGCCGAAGGCAGAGGAAGCAAAGCCGAAAATGATCGATGTCAAAGTGAAGTAGTTCATTATTCTATCTCGCAGGACGATCCCGCCGTAAGCGGGATCGTCTGTTTTTAAATGCAATCCATGCATTCACTAAGCAAAATTTGCATAGTGGTGATCCTGCCGGTGGCGAATTCATTCAGATTTGAGAGGAATCTCCTTTGGCATGTTAATTGAATAAAAAGTGATATCGTTCCTTCATGGAACCATTTCATCACCAATCACAAACAAAGGATCCCTTATGAGAAGTATTTTTGCAGCGCTGCTAGCGGCTATTCTTGTTGTCGGCTGTGACCAAAGCAATCCGATTGATTCATCCGCGAGTGGCACGCAGGGTGAAGCGATGTTCAGCGAATTGTCGATGGCGAAAACAGCTCACGCAACATTGGTATTGGAGGACGCATCAACCGACAATGAAACTTGTCCTCACGATTCTTTACGGAACCATCACATGCTTGATTCGTTGAAGGCACATCTTTCGCTGACAGAGAGTCAATTTGATACAGTGAAAGTATTTGCGGCAACACTTATTTCCACGTTACATGATATCCGTTCTCAAGTAGAAGCAAAAACTATAACACGGGATTCAGCTCGCGTGTTGGTGAAAGCGGCTCGTGATCTATTTGTTTTGTCTGTCAAATCCATACTAACAGCGCAACAAACATCGTTATTTGAAACGTGGCTGATGCGATATTGGAACAGGCCTCCCCATCACAGACATGGTCACGGCAGACCGGGTGGTCATGGTGGTCCGGGTGGTGGACATGGCGGTCCAGGTGAAGACGGTGGTCACCACGATGAAGCTGAAGGACATGGAGGATAAGACGTATTGTTTAAAAAAAGGCGGACTGAAGTCCGCCTTTTTTATTTTAAACGAATGGCAAGTGAAAATCCGGAAGAGCGGGGTGTAATAAAAGGAGAAAGCGAGATTTCATTTTCCGTAGTGCGGTGGAAATATGGGATCAAATAACCGACCGCACTACCGACCGCGGCACCGACAGCAATATCGGTAAGGAAATGTGCTCCCGAAGTAACCCGCAGAATGGAAACAGTCGATGCGATCCCAATCGCTCCCGTCCATACCGTAGTGGTGTATTTCGAGGTAGGATGGAAATCGGAATAAACCTGTGCAAAAAATACAGAAGTTGCAAACGCCCAGGTGGCATGACCGGAGAAGAAGGAACGCCGCGAATCGCTGCTCAGTTTTTCGGATAACGGTGCTTTCGATCCGTACACGTACGGCCGTATTCTCTGCACGCTTCCTTTGCCGTAGGAAGGAAGGAATGTAGCAAACAAAGCAGTTTCAATGTACATCGTAGCAACTGTTCCGATATCTCCTCTCACATCATTGTCAAATACGAAAAGTACCGGCGACAAGATGGCACTTCCGACAAGGATATCGCTGATGGAGGATTGTGACGTGGAGTATAATCCCGCACTGAACCGATCAATTGCGTTAATCTCTTGTTTGTTCAAACCGTCGATCTCAGTCGTTGTCAGTTTCGGAACCTTGTCATCAATGGCAGAGGCAGAGAATGCAACAATCACTGCAGTTCCCAGTGTGATGCCGTCGGTATTCCAATTTGTTTTGTAGGGATGAAGAGTGGACTGCGCGCACGCTAGATGTAATATGACAGCGAATAAAAAGAAGGTATTCCGGATCATGGAAATTCTGGTGTGAATGAATGTAACAATGGTGTGAGTATGTGCTGTTAATGTAATAAAAAAAGAGGTGAAGACAATGAGTATACCTTTGTGACCTGGCTATTTGCATATTTCTTGTG
>JBAYJG010000051.1:0-14622 GCA_041665225.1 Bacteroidota bacterium | reverse complement strand
TGACCATCATCTCTTCCGGCGGGATCGCGAGCGGCCTTGACTGTGCAACGTCGATCGCCCTGGGAGCGGATATGACCGCTGCCGCCCGGCCGATGTTGAAAGCATTAAAGACCGGCGGGAAAAAAGGTCTTTCCGCTTTGATTACACAGTGGAAACTGGAATGCACCGGAGCAATGTTCCTTATCGGCGTTCCAACGATGAAACAACTACAACGAACCGAAGCATTGCGGCAACGTCCATGAAGTCTTACGAAAAGAAATATCAAAAATATAAATCGCTTATCGACAGGAAGATCAACTCCTGTATCCGGAAGAACGAACCGGTCTCGTTATATGAGCCGATGAAATATGTTTTATCCGCCGGCGGCAAACGAATTCGTCCGTTGCTGATCGTACTGTCGTGCGAGGCGGTCGGCGGCACTATGAGCGAAGCGGTGAATGCTGCTGTTGCGATCGAAGTGCTGCATAATTTCACCCTTGTCCATGATGATATCATGGACAATGCGGAATCTCGCCGTGGCCGTGCGACGGTGCATGTTCGATGGGATAGTAATGTGGCGATCCTCGTCGGGGATGAACTGGTGGCGTTGGCGTACAGAGAATTATTGCGGACCCGCTCCAAGGCAATCGCCCAGGTGGCGGATGTTTTCACCGAAGGCGTTGTAGAAGTTTGCGAGGGACAAGCCTATGATAAGGAATTCGAACTGCTGCAGGATGTCTCGGTGAATGATTATCTTTTGATGATCGCCAAGAAAACAGGGAAACTCTTCTCCGTTTCATCTGAAATCGGCGCACTGATCGGCGGCGGGACGGAACGGGAGATTCGCGCGCTTCGTTCCTTCGGGACGTATATAGGAAGGGCATTTCAAATCCAGGACGATCTTCTCGATATCGTAGCGGATGAGAAGGAATTCGGCAAAAAAATCGGCGGGGACATCATCGAAGGAAAAAAGACATTCCTCCTGATCCATGCGTACGAACGCGCACAGGGGAAGGATAAAAAACTGATCCACTCCATCATCAAGAACAAAGGGACATCCCGAAAGAATATCCCGTTGGTGAAGGAGATCTATGAGCGGCTCGGCATTATCGAGTTGGCGAAACAATCGATCGACAAGGACATCCGGCAGGCAAATCTACAATTGGAGAAATTACGGGATACACCGGCCCGGGAAATGCTTTTCTGGTTTTCGGACATGGTGTTGAACAGACAATTTTAAAGTATGGTTGAAAAAGAGGTAACGATTAAAAACAGGGCAGGACTGCACACGCGTCCAGCCGCTGCATTGGTGAAGCTGGCGGCACAGTTCCATTCGGAATTTTTCATCTATAAAGATGGATTCGAGATCAATGGAAAGAGTATTATAGGCGTCATGACGCTCGCCGCAGAACAGGGATCGCAGTTGCAGTTGAAATTCGACGGTGCGGATGAAGAGCAGGCGGCAACAGCTATTGTAGGTTTATTCGAACGGGGATTTGACGAAGTATAGTTATTGCATGTTCTTCTGTGACAGCAAAGAATCTGCAACAGTATAATATCATGGAACAAAAACAAGATTACATTCTACATGGAATTCCGGCATCGCCGGGGATCATTATTGGCAAAGCGTATGTCTTTGCTAAACAAGCCCCGCGTGTTGAGGATAAGACCATTGCAGCATTGGATGTGCCGTTGGAGTTGGAACGGCTACAGCATGCTGTAGATCGGTCCGAAAAAGAATTGCAAAAAGTGCTGCAACTGACCGAACAAAAAGTGGGAAGTCAGAAAGCGAAGATCTTCGAAGCGCAGATCATGATCCTTTCCGACGTTGTGCTTTTCGGATCCATCCGGAAGCGGATTCAGCAAGAGCTGAAGAGCGCAGAGTACGCGGTACACCGCGAGATATCGAAGTACCAGCAGGTGATGATGAATTCGTCGGATGAGTATATGCGCGAACGTGCTCATGACGTCGAGGATGTGAAGAATCGCATCATCCGGAATATTCAGCAGGAAAAACTAATCTCCCGATTTGAGACAAGCTCGATCGTCGTTTCGGAGATCCTCACGCCGGCGGATACGATCTTGTTTAGCCGGAATGAAGTGTTGGCGTATGCAACAGACATGGGAGGAATCACATCGCATGCCGCACTGCTCTCTCGCTCGTTGAATATTCCATCCGTCGTCGGATTAAAAGAGATCACCAAGCTTGTGCAGACGGGCGATTTGATCGTTGTGGACGGCTACTCCGGGAACGTGGTCATCAATCCGTCGGAGGAGATGATTGCGCGGTGTAACGAACGGAAACTTGAGCACGAGCAATTTGAAACACGATTGAAGGATATCAGGGCTCTAACCGCACAAACGCTCGATGGGAAGATCGTCAATCTCTCCTGCAATATCGAATTCAGCGAAGAAGCGTTGAATGTCCATGCACAGGGATCGAACGGGATCGGACTCTATCGCACGGAAGGATTGTTCCTGCGGACGGAAAACTATCCGAGCGAAGAGGAACAATTCGCGGAATATAAATTAGTCGTTGAAAAGGCCATGCCGCACAAGGTGGTGATGCGGGCGCTCGATATTGGCGGCGACAAGGTCGTCTCGAGTTCGGCAAACGAGGAAAATCCATTCCTCGGTTGGCGCGGTATCCGCGTGTTGCTGGATATGCCGGAAGTTTTTTTAACACAACTGCGCGCGATGCTCCGTGCCAGCGCGTATGGTCCAGTGTGGATCATGCTGCCGATGATCTCCGGAATCAAGGAGATACGAAAGGCGAAAGAATTCCTGGAAACGGCAAAACAGGAATTGCGGGACAAGAATATCCCGTTCGATGAGAACATCAAGATCGGTGCAATGATCGAGGTCCCTTCGGCCGCCGTTATTGCCGGCGAAATCGCAGAGGAGGTAGATTTTCTCAGCATCGGCACAAACGATCTCATCCAGTATCTGCTTGCGGTAGACAGGGGGAATGAGGTCGTCTCTTCCCTGTATCAGGAATTCCATCCCGCTGTTATCAAAACGATCCGCTACATTATCATTGAAGCGCACCGCGCCGGAAAGCCGGTAAGCATGTGCGGCGAGATGGCCGGCGATCCTTTTGCGATCCTGCTGCTGCTCGGAATGGGATTGGACGAGTTCAGCATGATCCCGTATATTCTGCCGGAGATTAAAAAGATCATCCGCTCCGTCTCCTTTGCAGAAGCGGAAGAGATCGCACGGAAAGCGATGGAGATGAAAACGGAAGATGACATCAAGGATTTCCTCCGCGTCAACCTTCATTCCATAGTACCGGAATTATTGCTGGAATGATCGTTCCCTCAGTCCTTATGTTCACAACGTATTACTGTTAACTCTTAACCCACAACTCACGACTTATTATTTTCTCAATGTCACTATGAATGAACTCATCAAAACCCACGACCCCAAAGGAATGAGAAATCTCATTCTGAACTTTCCGCAACAAGTTGAAGAGGCGATTGCCATCGGCATTGCAGCGAAGATCAAACTCAATACGAAAAAGATCCAATCGATCGTTATTACCGGTCTTGGCGGATCCGCGATCGGGGGCGACCTGCTTCGCGCGTATCTCGCAGATAAGTGCGCGGTTCCGGTGATTGTCAACCGTCACTACTATTTCCCGGAATATGTCGGGAAAAATACGTTGGTGATTGTTTCCAGTTATTCCGGCAACACGGAAGAGACAGTTGCTTCGTATAAGGATGCGATCAAACGAAAAGCGATGATCTTCTGCATCACCTCCGGCGGCGAAGTAGAACGGATAGCGAAAAAATACAAACATCCGTATATCAAAATTCCGGGCGGACTGCCGCCGCGTGCTGCGCTGGGATACTCTTTCTTTCCGACGCTTATCGCATTAAGCAAACTTGGATTCATCAAAGATCAGAAAAAGGAGATCAAAGAGACTTTAGGATTATTGAAAACGCTGTCAGCGCGATATGCTGATCACAATACGGCCGACAATATCGCATTGAATCTTGCAAAAACATTACTCGGAAAACTTCCGCTTATCTATTCCGGCGCAGACAAGTTCGATACGGTCAACACTCGTTGGCGCGGTCAGATAACGGAAAATGCAAAAACACTTGCCTTCGGTCATGTCTTTCCGGAGCTGAATCATAATGAGATCGTCGGTTGGGAAGTGCTGAAAGAGATTATGAAGAAAATTCATGTGGTGATCCTCCGCGACCGCGAAGATTATAAACGGATCCAGCTGCGCATGGATATTTCCAAAGGGATCATCGGCGGACAGGCTGATGGTATTACCGAGGTGTTTTCTGAAGGGAAGTCGCTCCTTACCCGTACGTTTTCGCTGCTGTATCTGGCAGACTGGCTCAGCTTATATCTTGCCATTCTTAACGGCGTCGACCCAAGTCCGGTAAAGAAGATCGACTTTCTGAAAGAGGAATTGGGAAAAGTGAAATAACTGCTGAAATTTATATTCAACGTGATACAACATAAAAGCAGAGATCAAAAAAAGCATCGACAATTGTTGATGCTTTTTGTTTTTTTGGTACTTGAAGATTGTATTGTTGCAACTGTCCCTGCCATAATGTAGTTTCCCCGTATGCGCAGGCAGGTAGTATATATAGCCCTTCTATTCCTGATTGCAATCCCTCTGACTGCCCAGTTCTATTATTTCGGCCATAATAAAGTTCAGTACACTGACTTTGACTGGCAGATCCTCCACACGGAACACTTCGACATCTACTATTACCCGGAAATGAAGGAGCTCGCTCAACAGGGTGCGTACTTCGCAGAAGAGGTATATAAACAACTTGAGAGTAAATTTAATCACTCGCTGTCCCACCGAGTGCCGCTCATTTTCTATTCCTCCCATTTGCATTTTGAACAGACAAACACGACTGGTGGATTTATTCCGGAAGGTGTTGGCGGTTTTTTTGAGTTCCTGAAAGGAAGAGTGGTTATTCCCGCGGATGGATCACTCTTGCGGTTTCGTCATGTTATCCGTCATCAATTGGTACATGTAATTATGCACAGTAAGATTTCAAGAGTACTGGTCGATCATCGGCTGCCGCAGGATCGTGTGCCTCCGCTCTGGTTCACGGAAGGACTTGCCGAAGTGTGGTCTACGGACGCCGACGACCAGTCCGAAATGCTCATTCGTGATGCAATGTTGAACAATTATATTGTCCCGATCCAGAATATGGAGTCAATCTATGGTACGTTCCTCATGTATAAGCAGGGACAATACATCCTGAAATTCATCGAAGAGACTTACGGCGAAGAGAAACTGATGCTGTTAATGGAGAACTTTTGGCGCAGCACGTCGTTCAACGAGATTATGAAGGCGACCATCGGTAAGAATTTTAAAGAACTGGACGAGGAATGGATCTACGCCTTCAAGAAACGGTACTATCCCGTTCTGGCATTCAGCGACTTCACCAGCCGTGTTTCGACAGTTGTGGTGAAGAAAGGATTCAATACCAAACCGGTCTTCTTCCGGAACGATTCGATCCGCGAGATCTATTTCATTGGGAATCACACCGGTTATACTTCCATTTATACAGTGAATCTCGATGGCAAAACCGAGGAAGAGTGCGAGCCGCACGTAGTACTTGAAGGGGAAAAAAGCAACGATTTTGAAGCGTTTCATGTTTTTCAAAGTAAGATGGATATCTCGAAGGATGGCACACTGGCATTTGTTACCAAGAAGGGAGAGACCGATGCGCTGCATCTGTATGATGTAAAGAAGAAAGAACTCCTACGGACATTCCAGTTTCCAGATCTGGTTGTGTACGCATCACCTAACTGGTCGCCGGATAATAAATTGATCACCTTTGCCGCGAGCGATAAATCGGGAAAGATGGACATCTACACATTTGATGTGCCGAGAGAACAACTAAGAAGGCTGACGAATGATTCGTATGATGACCGTGATCCAGTATGGTCGCCAGATGGCGGGCATATTATTTTCAGTTCGGACAGGTCCGAGATCAACGGGGTGAGCAGATACAATCTGTTTCAGCTTGATATTGATACCCGCTCGATAATGTACGTTACCTACAGCACGAACAATTATTATTCACCCTCCTTTTCACCGGATGGAGCATACGTAACGTTTACATCCAACATTGATAGTGCACAGAATATCTGGGCGCTTCCCTCATCACAGATCGGCCAACGTACATCCACCATCACGAAAATGACACATTTTACCGGTGCGGCGTTCGATCCGCAGTGGACAGATGACAATGAAGTATTATTCACTGCATTTGAAAATTATAGCTTTCGAGTGTACACTCTCTCTAATGCTTCTGCCATTATTGATTCGTCGGACAAAAAATTCCAAATGTCTCTTCCATCCGCTGTGGCACTATGGCAGCCGAAATCTGTACTGGCAGATACCACCGTGAAGTTCGAACGCTACCAGGGGGAATACTCCCTGGATGTCGCGCAGAGTCAGGTATCGAACGACCCGATCTTTGGAACATCCGGCGGCGCAGCCGTTGCCGTCAGTGATCTGCTGGGAAACGATCAATATTATTTTCTGCTATATAATAATGCCCAGTCGTCGGATGAATTTCTGGAAAGCTTCAATCTTGCGGTAACACGTGTTTCGCTCGGGCAGAGAATGAATTATGCAACCGGAATCTTCCATTTTACCGGTCGGCGGTACGACCTGACCGATCCCGATCTGTACTATTTCGAACGAAATTTCGGCGGTTACTTCGTTTTGAGTTATCCGCTTTCCAAGTTCCAACGGATCGAGGCCGGCATCAGCTTCAGCAATTCCGATAAGGACAATTACATCAGCTTCCGGCCGCGGAAAGCGCTGATCCTCTCCAATTCATTCACATTCGTCCATGACAATTCTCTGTGGTTGCAGACTGGTCCAATCGACGGCTCCCGATTTTTAACAACTGTTGCGTACACACAGGATGTGCAGTATGGTAACGTCGGCTATTATACCGCCATTGCCGATTACCGGATGTATAATCGCATTAGTGAGCGAACATCCTTGGCATCGCGCTTTACGGTGATGATGAACGAAGGAGAAGAGGCGCGAAGATTTTTTATGGGAGGAAGCTGGGACTTGCGCGGCTGGCCGCGGTGGTCCATCCGCGGGAAAAAATTGTGGCTGATGAGTCATGAGTTTCGCTTTCCATTCATCGATCAGCTGGCGATCAAATTCCCATTCGCAAATTTTGGCCTCGGTTCCTTCCGTGCAGCGGCATTCTTCGATACCGGATCAGCGTGGGATAAAAAATATTATTCCACTATCGGGAGTATTGGAACAGGACTGCGGTGGAACATCGGAGGATTATTCGTTCTGCGATATGATGTGGGGAAACGGATTACGGATAATTTTAAGAAACTTCAAACAGGATTATTTTATCAGTTTTTCTTTGGCTGGGATTTCTAATGCGTCATCAACACCATCACCAGAGTACGCAGCTAGTGCCGTTTCTAAAAATTGGTATTGTGTTTTTAAAAATAGTCACGCGGAGCGACGTCCCGACCATGTTCCACTTTAAGAATTCCGCACCGTGCGGAATCCAAAAAGCGGGACTTCGACTCGTCCAATGCATTGGACTCGCCAGCGGCAAGGCCATCCCTTTGGGATATGACTGTCGGGACGGAGTCGAAGCGTCTGAGAAATTAATACAAGATTACTTTTTGGAAATGGCATTAGTATAGGAATGGAAAGCAATGAACAGAGTATCCAGCGTAGTGACTATTCTTATTGCTGTTTTAATTGTCGACTGCGGTCCGACGTTGAAACTACATATGCAGGCGGAGTATTCACCCTATGATGTACCGATGGCAGGAAAAATTCCTTCAAGGCAGTACAGCGACACATCCTCTTTCACATTTCCCCTCCAGGTTGCATGGCAGTATGATGCTTCTGCTGGCTTCGGGAATGGATCGCCAATTATCATTGGAAACATACTGTTGATAGGAACGCTGCAGGGAGAACTGCATGCAGTGGATATCACAACGGGCAAACGGATCAAATACATCAAGATTTTTTCTCCCATTTCCGCTTCGCTGGCAGTGTCCGGTCGGTTTCTCTACTTCGGAACAGAATCAAACGAAGAGAACCTGACAGCCATCGCAACCGACAATGGCGATGTACAATGGACGGCAGATATCGGCGGCGTGGCGGCGTCTCTGATGGTCACTGATCATGGATTGTATGCGGGGGGATTAGACGGCAAATTCTATTGTTTTCATCCTGCCATGGGTACCCAGCGATGGATGGTTGATACCAAAGCACCGATCCGTTCCGCACCCTGTGCTATAGATAATGCGGTGTATTGTGCGAATACTGACGGCGTTGTATTTGCTTTCGATCAATATTCTGGGAAAGAACTGTGGAAATTCTCCACCGGCAATGCGGTTTTTGCAGGTTTAACGGCAGCGGATGGAAAACTGTTTGTCGGTTCACGAGATTCAAATCTATATATATTGGATGCGGCAACCGGAACACTGCATAGGAAGATATCCGTTGGAAATAAGATTATGTCCGCTCCTTCAGTGATCAACAGTAGTGTCTATGTTTCTGCGCTGGATGGGACAGTTTCAGCATACACGGTCTCGGATGGTACACTGCAATGGAAGTTTCAGGCAAAGAGTGCTGTGAATACCACGCCGGTGATCACGCCGAATGCATTGTTTGTGGTATCGCTTGATGAATATGTCTATGCACTCTCTCCTGCAAATGGCAGCGTGCTGTGGAAATATCATTTGGAAAGCCGCATCAAAACTACTCCGCTTGTTTGGAAAAATACTCTCATTATCGCCGCAGAAAACAAAACTATCACCTGTTTTCGCTGATGTTTAGTTTCCGCCGTCAACTTGACTTTCATCACAACACGCTCTATATTGACGCTGTTCAGCCGCGTTAACTACAACAATTACTTGACGGTGACTCTAATGATGGAAGAAGTAGAAGTACTGCGAAATGTCCCCATTTTTACTGAATTGAGCGATAAGGACCTCGAACATATTGCGGCACTCGGTGTCCGGAAGAAATACAAAAAGGGAAGCATCATTCTTCTTGAAGAAGAGACCGGCGCAGCCCTTTTTGTCATTATATCTGGCAAGGTGAAAATCGTTAGGATGGACGACGACGGCAGAGAAGTGATCCTGTCGATTCTCGGGGAGAGCGATTTTTTCGGTGAAATGGCGATTCTGGACGGATCTACGCGTTCTGCAAGTGTTGTGGCAACATCGAAGTCTGAACTGTTTATGATTCATCGCGGTGATTTTCTTAAGTCGATGACCGATTATCCTTCCGTGGCGATCGGACTCCTGCGGGAGTTGACCGGCCGGCTGCGGAAAGCCGACGCACAAATCAAGAGCCTGTCGCTGAAGGATGCCGCAGGGCGGGTGGCGAATGTTGTGCTGCAGCTTGCGGATGATGTCGGAGTATTCCGCAAAGGAAAAGTAGAGATCGATGAACTTCCACTGCAGCAGGATCTTGCGAATATGGCAGGAACATCCCGCGAAACAATTTCCAGGATGATCCATAAATTCATTAAGAAGGGATATGTTCAGTTGCAGGGGAGCAAGCTGATCATCAATGACTACGAAAACTTCAAGTCACTCCATTCCTGATTCTACGCTTTTCCATTTTTCCAGTATGACAATTAAAGCAGACATGCATATGCACACGACGTATTCGGACGGGATGTTATCCCCGTACGAATTGATCAAGAAGTGCAAACAGCGCGGTCTGTCCGTCATCAGCATAACTGACCACGATAGTGTGGAGGCATTTCCTGATGCAATCGAGTATGGGAAAGAGTTCGGCGTTGAAGTGATCCCTGGTGTTGAATTGAGCGCCTTGGTGGAGGACAAAGATGTACACATTCTCGGCTATTTTGTTGATTATACGAATCCCCGGCTGCTGGAATACCTAGAATTTTTCCGGATGGAACGCGTAAAACGCGCCGAACGGATCGTTGCAAAATTGAACAGCATCAATGTTCCTCTGAAATTCGAATCGGTCATGGTGCGGGCGGGAAAGGGAGCCGTCGGCCGTCCGCATATCGCGTCAGCGATGGTTGATGAAGGATATATCGATTCCTATCATCAGGCATTCGAGAAATTCATCGGAAACGGCGGACCGGCATACGAAAAGAAATTTCAATTGACCATCACAGATGCAATTAAGCTGATCTCGTCATCCGGAGGGTTATCCTTCCTTGCACATCCGGGACGCTATACTACCGAAGAACTGCTTCACCATACCATTAAGTCCGGTTTAGATGGAATTGAAGTCATCCATCCCTCACATCAACCCAGTCACACGGCATATTATCGAGGCGTGGTGAACGAATACTTTCTGCTGGAAAGCGGCGGATCGGATTTTCACGGCGGGAAGAAAAACGATGAAGAGGTACTTGGAAATTTTTATATTGAGGAAGGCCGCGTGAATATGATGAAACACCGGTTATTCTCCAATAATTCATCCCACAAATAGAGGCGTTGCAACTGCAGAACATGGCTACCGAAGGTATTACGAGAGTGATTGAAGGGGGCGTCAGCGCACAGAATAAAAAATTCGCGATCGTTGTCAGCACATTCAACCAAACTATAACGCAGAAACTGCTGGACGGAGCACTGCAGTGTTTCCGGAAGAATGGTCCCGCAGATGTAGATGTCTATCGATGTCCCGGAGCGTTTGAACTTCCGCAGGTGGCGTCCATAATTACGCAGCAAAAGAAATATGATGCCGTTCTCTGTCTCGGCGCAGTGATCCGGGGTGAAACACCGCATTTTGATTACATCTGTCAGGAATGTGCACGGGGAATCGGTCAGGTGTCGCATGAACGGGGGATCCCGGTGCTGTTCGGCGTGCTGACGACGAATACCTTTGAACAGGCGATGGAACGTGCAGGAGGCAGTGTTGGCAACAAAGGATATGATACGGCGCTCGGTGCGATCGAGATGGCGAATCTGTTCGGACAAATTATTTCACAATAAACAAAAGGAAAGCGCGAAAGACCCTTCGGTACAGTATCCGTTCATACTCACTGTTCAGGAGACTTTCGTATGCGTGCTGGAATCGTGTCAATGAAGAGTCGTTGGTTGTTCATCATCGTGTTGGGTATTTGCTACTGGTGTATTCCACAGAGCGGTATTGCCGGTGTCGGCGGGTGGAAGAATTATACCGATATGAAACGTGTCCGTTCCATCGCGGCAGATGGGGAAACAATTTGGGCTGCAACATCCGGCGGCGTGTTCCGGTTCAATCCTGCAGATTCCACCTATCAGAAATTTCTCAATTCCGACGGCCTTTCTACAAATGATGTCACGGCAATTTTCAGCGATGCCTCCAAACGCATCTGGATCGGACATCAGTCGGGAAACATCGATCTCTATGATCCGCAGACAAAACAATGGCGGTACATTTCGGACATTTCCATCTCACCGAACATTCACAGGGCCATCAACAGGTTTTATCAGCAGGGTGATCTCCTCTATATTGCAACTGCGTTCGGCGTAACAGTTTTTTCGATTCCCAAATTCGAATTTGTCGACACGTTCACCAGTTTCGGGGTAGCAGTATCTCAACCGAATGTGACGGCAGCATATGTCTTTCACAATAGGGTTTTTCTTGCATCAAGTGCGGGAATCATCTCTTCGAATGCCGGTGCTGTGAATCTGGCGGATCCTGTTTCCTGGTCCGTGGCGTTGCCCGCCGTAACCACCGCAAATAATATTTCCGAATTCAATGATACGCTGTATGCTTCTTCTGCTTCCGGGTTGTTGAAATATCAAAACGGCACTTGGGATGTGACAAATGGATTGACCTCCAGTGTCACCATTATTGCAACGCTTGATTCAGCACTGTTGTTCGTTGACGGGACCAGCGTTCGTTCACTGAATAAAGGAAATAATGTTTCCACTATTCTATCGTCATTCCCGGCAACAGCGTCATCCGGCGCAGTGACCACAAGCGGTAAGATCTTCCTCGGCTTCCCGTCGGATGGTATCGGTACAGTGAAAACATCGTCGCAATGGGAAACCTATTACCCGAATGGACCGAACTCGAATGCCTTCGTCCAGATTATTGTTGACGAAAAAGGGGAACTTTGGTCCGCATCGGGTGGGGAATCCGTCGGTTCAGGGTTTTACCGTTTTGACGGCATCCGGTGGACGAATTATAATATCGGAAATACCCCTATTCTGTTGGATAATGATTGTTATACGATTGCACTTGGTCCGAATAACTCGAAGTGGATCAGCACGTGGGGGGAAGGTGTTGTCGTTGTGAATTCCGCCGGCATTCCGGTTCGTCGGTTTGATTACAACAATCCTGGGCTCGTGGGTGTGGTGAGAACTCCGAACGGACCGCCATCGTATACGGTTCCTTCCAGTGTTGCTGTAGACCGTTCCGGCAATGTCTGGCTGGTCGGTGTATATTCTGCGGATCGGAACAAAGTGCTGTGGAAGATGAAGCCGGATTCAACGTGGGAAAGTTTTCCCGGTTCACCATTCTCCGCTGATTATGCCTTCATGTTCGGCGTCGTTGTCGACTGGAACAATACGAAATGGTTCACGAATGCATTAATCAGCAGGACGGAATCGCAGACGGTCGTCTATCATAACGAAGAACGTCCAATCGGCGGCACGGTAAACAATTGGGGAACGTTGACAGAAAGTGACGGTGTGACGAATCAGCGCGTGCAGTCGATCGTCGTCGACCGCGAAGGGGATATCTGGTTGGGAACCGGGGTCGGAATTACCATCATTAACGAACCTTCCAATCCGCCACAACGGATCACCAAAGTGTTCGACTTGTCCGTTCGAGACCTCTTTATTAACTGCATCGCGGTGGATCCATTGAACAATAAATGGATTGGAACATCGCGCGGAGTTTTTGTGCTATCGCCGGATGGGACTCAATCGCTGCAGCAATATACCGTTCAAAATACCGGCGGTCAACTGGCGGATAACAACATCCTTTCTATTGCCATTGATGAAAAAAAAGGAATCGTGTATTTCGGCACGGATAAAGGTTTGTCCAGTTTGGAGATCGCTGCAGTGAACACAAAAAACAATTATTCGGCAATTGACCTTTCACCAAATCCGGTTTATCTTCCCAACCAATCATCCGTGGAGATCCGCGGATTGGTGGATGAATCGACCATCAAAGTGCTGGGATTGAATGGCTCTGTGATCCGGCAGTTTCCCGCTCAAGGTGGCGGACGTGCATTTTGGGATTGTCGCGACGGTGAAGGGCGGCAGGTTGCCTCCGGAATCTACATTATCGTTGCCCATAACAGGGCCGGAGATCAAGTCGCGACGGCAAAAGTAGCGGTGATTCAGCAATAAAGGGATTTGACCGTTCCGTATCACGGATACGGAACGGCAGTGGGTGTGTTTACAACGTGCAGAAGTGCTGCACACTAATTTAATCATCAAATACAGGAGGGGTAGATTTGGAAACTTCTACTATACAATCGACGGAAAAAAAAGAAGAAGTATTTAGCAGACGTGTACGAGCAGGAAAGCGCACGTACTTCTTCGATGTAAAAGCGACAAAATCCGAGAAGGACTTTTACATTACGATCACGGAGAGCAAAAAAATTGCAGAAGACGAGTTCAAGAAGCACAAGATCTTCCTGTATAAAGAAGATTTCGAGAAATTCGCCGATGCATTAGCAGAAGCAGTTGATTTTGTTCATGATGAACTGGGCAAACAAGGTATCCCGCTGACCGCAGCTCCTGCGGAAGTGGTATCGGCAACCGAACCCGCAATGGCACAGGCATAATCCGGATTGATACTCTTTGGCTTAGCAAAAACGCTCTCATTACGAGAGCGTTTTTATTTTCATTTACGGTATTTCCTTTCAATCTGGCTCCCTTCGTACCAGAAGTTGATCGAAAGAAGACAAAGCGATGACACTTCGACAAATCACTAACCCCGGCGACCAACTTCTTGACTCTCACCCTCAAACTTTCTATATTTGTGCTGACTTTTTTGTAATTTCTTTGAAATTTTGAAGAAAAACGGCAATTCTCTCTGAAATAGGCCGGGGAAACAGAATGAAAATCAATATTTCGGGGCTTTCAGAGGGTAGTCATCAGTACGACCTTGTCGCAACGGCTTCTGAATTGGGGTTTGAACTGAACTTCATTGGTAACGTTACAGCCAACATTACCCTTGAGAAAAGTATTCATCAGATCGTAGCAATGGTGAACGCTTCTGTCAAGGGCGTTTTTATCTGTGACCGGTGCGCCAATGAGTTTACCGACGATGTGAAAACATCATTTACTTCTGTCTATTCATGGGAACAGACCGAGGAAACCGAAGAGGATGATGATTTTCGTGTTCTGCGGAGTGACGAGAATATCATCGATCTCTCGTCGGCGGTGAAAGAATATCTTCTGCTGGCAGTTCCGATAAAATTACTTTGCCGGAACAACTGCGAAATACCGCGCAGCATATCTATACAGGAAGAAACGGTTGATCCCCGGTGGGAAAAACTGAAGAAGTTGAAACAGACTGAAAAAAACTAATACATTATTCTGAAGGGAACGAAGCAATGCCAAATCCAAAACGACGACATTCCAAAACACGCGGACGCAAGCGTCGCACACATTATAAAGCGGAAAAGCCGACCGTATCAATCGATAAAGCGTCGG
>JBAYJG010000050.1:0-14671 GCA_041665225.1 Bacteroidota bacterium | reverse complement strand
CTTCATCTACCTGCAAATCCCAAATTCTTCTACTTCCAAAAAAATCATTCTTCAATACCCACCGGACGGAATCGTTGGTTTCGATCACACCCAGCTGTGCACTGAAATTTGAGAACCATAATCGCTCATTGTCATCAACGGCAATGGAATAGATAAAATTGGAAAGGAAATCGGGAAATCGCCAGCTTTTCCATTTGCCATCACGGAATCTGCATAAGCCGAATCGTGTGCCAAACCACATCGCTCCGGATTTACTTTCCGCAAAAGCATATACCCTGTTGCTGAGAAGTCCGTCTTTCGTGCTGACAGAGCGAAATTTCCCCTGTGACAGGACAAATGCACCAGGATCTGTTTCGGGCTCGTAAAATTTGTCACCCAAACCGAGGAACCACAGATTTCCCTTCCGGTCTTTCCGGATCTTATGGATCCGGGGCGCAGTTAATCCTTCTGCCGTTCCATAATGTCTCCATGTTTTTCCATCCCACCGATATGCACCGGAAAATGTTGCACCGCTGCAGATCCACATGGCACCATCTTCCGCTTCATTGATGCCGGTAATCAAACCCAGTTTCGTCCCATGCACGTTAGTGATAAAATGTTCTTTTCCATTCTTTGGCAGGATGGTGATTCCTCCCGCAGAACCTATCCATAGATCGCCGGTGCTCGTCTGAAATACTTCCATAACAATATTTCGCAAATCGGAAAAAGGGTATTTCAAAATATTCCATTGCGGCAAAGTCTTTCGGTACAGAAACAAGCCGGTTTCTGTGCCGATCCATAGATCTTCGTTCGCCCTAAATTTTACAACCTGGACATTGGAGATGTATTGAGATGCGTATTGTAAAAACCTCCAAACACCGTTTTCCCTGACACGGATCTCACCGGATTGATACACCGCAATAGCGGCACCGGAGCGCGATATGTCAAGAGACCGAATCGGTAATCCCCTATCCGTTTTGCTGTACCGCATCGGCCCATTCTTGGACCATTCCCAGATACCGATCATAGTACGGGGCGCTTCAATGGACATAATGCCGTCACCGGAACTGTTTTCCGCAATTGATCGCGCAAGCAGATCGGGCGAAGTACCGACCCAATGATTGTTATTATAACGGACAACCCCCGAGTCACTGGAGAGCCATAATGATTTTGAAGGCAGTTTCCAAAAATTTGTTACGACCGTTACACCCGGAATGACATAGGGTACGATCTCCGTCCCCCTCATCAAATAGACTGGACCTTGTGCCGTTGAAAACAGCAACGACGCAGTATCAAACATTTCTGCAGAAACAATCTTACCAGCTAGAGAATCGACATTCGGAAATACTGGTTTGAATCCCGATGTATCTCCTTTATAGAGTGAACGGTTCATGATAGCGAACATTGTACCATTGTTGCCGGCAACTATCTTGTTCGGCTGTATTTCGGGCAAACCTCGAGAACTGTCTATTGCATTCCAACGGAATCCGTCATACCAGGCGATTCCTTTGGGAGTTAACACCCATACTGTACCATTGTCCGTTTCGACGATATCCTCAATGACATTGGACGGCAGCCCAGTTTTTGTCGTAAAATGAGTCCAGCGCCACGATTCGTGAAATGTGTCGAATTGTGCCAGAAGAATAGTACTATCCCCGACCAGAACAATAAGGAAGAACTGTAAAAGTATCCGCTGTTTTTTGTTCACTACGGTTGTTTCTGAAATCGCGTGGTTTGGATGATGTTGTTGATATTATCTCTTTTTATAATGTAATTAAATATTCCCTTCTTCCCAATAATTACACTATCCGGCAGGTCAAGAAATAAAAACGCCCCGCGATTTGGCGCGAGGCGTTACGAAGAATCTCTTTTTCACATTTCTGATTACTATTAATACATTCTATACACTAAAATTCTAATTTCATACCAAATGAAGGAAGAATCTCAAATCCCTTCGGATCGATCTTCCCGGTCGTTTCGATGAACCGTTCTTCGTTGACATTCAGGCGATTATAAAGATTCAGTATATCAAGGAATGCCACGATCGCAACATCGCCCAGCTGTTTCCGATAATCAACTCGCACATTCCACGTATGAAAATCCGGAAGTCGCTCGGTATTATTTGCGATGATCTCCTTTGAATACCGCATCATGGACGGATTGTTGAACACATTGGCATGGATGATATAGGTGTCTTTCGGCCTGCCGGTAGCAAATTTCCATTTGGTGGAAAATGACCATTCATGATTCAACTCGTATCCGAACAAAATGTTGAAGACATGCGGTTGATCGAAATCCGAACGATATTCCCCTGCACCGTTGTGGTTATCCCGTTTGCTGACTGAATACGAATAATTCAATTGTCCGTACCATTTGTCCACAAATTTCTTTACCACACCGATATCGATCCCCTGCGCAAAACCGGTCCCGACATTCTTCCGGATGTCCGTTGTCCGGTCCGTTTTAACGATCAAGTCCTTCAGATCTTTGTGATAGAGCTCTGCCGTGAACTTCACATCGTCGGAAAGGTAGGTCGTAACTCCTGCAATGAAATGGATAGCCCGTTCATTCCGTAACTGGGCATTCCGCACATCCAACGAGATTGTGCGTAATTCAACCGGTTGATAATATACACCTGTTGCAGCACTGAGTTTTGTTTTGTCGCTTATAAAATAACCGACGCTAAACCGGGGTGAAACGTAGCCGCGCTTGTTGAATTCACTGTATTCGTACCGAACACTGGGAACCACTGTTAGTTTTTCCACCGGAACATACGAATATTCCAAAAATGCTGCGCCGGCCGCTTTTGAAGACCTGGCTGAGCTGTTGATCATTGAAGGATCAAGGATGATGAATTGATTGGAAGGATTCGAACGATAATCATTTGCGCCGTACACGAACAACGTTTCCGCATCAATCTGTTTTGCAGAATAGTCGTACGCTGTTGTATTGATCTGCACTCCCGCTGTCACCGTCGAAACAGCAGACGGCGTTATTGAAAATTGCGAACGGATTCCGAATTCCTTTTCATCGCTGTCATACCGATAATAGTTATGGCGGACAAATGCTTCTTCCTTTTTCGGTACGATACCGTTCGTGGGATACACATACGAATTGCTTCTGCGGAATTCTGCGGTATTTCCACGAAAATACAGTGCATTCTCCAATACGCTTGTGGAACTGGTCAACGATCTCCAGTTCATCCCAAGAAGATACTTGGTGTCGCTGGATCGTGCCAGTTGATTATCGTAATTGGTGTCGTCGATCTCGTAGACATTATCAATGGTGCGCTCAAAGAATTCGGGGGAATAAATGCCAAGGATGGAGATCTTATTCCGCGGATCAATCACTGTTGTAGATTTCAATAAAACATCGGTGAAACTCGGATATCCCAGGTCACTTTGACCAGTCATATCCAATATTGTTTTGAAGTTCTGGTGACGCGCGGAGAACAATAACGATGTCTGGTCGTCGACCTGACTAGGACCGTCGTAATTTACTTCCCACCCTAACACGTCGTAAGTCCCATTCATCGTAGCAGATTCTCTGTTCCCCTCTTTAATTTTCAGGTCAACAAAGGAAGCATTTTTTCCGCCATAGCGTGCAGAAAATCCTCCCGCCTGGAAATTTGCTTCATCGATGACACCGGGTGTAAAAATACTGAATCTTCCCCCCTGCGCTTCCTGTTCTTCCGTACCGCCATCAAAGTGTGAGACTTTGTCGAACGGTATGTTGTCTACTATAACAATATTATCTCGCGGGCTGCCTCCTCGTACGGAGAACGCCGAGAATTCACCTCCACTGCTGGAAACGCCCGGAAGTGTTTCGATCGCACGGAAAATATCTCCCGCAGAACCTGGCGAACGCCTAATCTCTTCCAACGAATAATGAAAATTTGTGACAGGAGAAATGTCGTCGCTGGAAAACACTCCTGCGGTCACTTCAACCGTCTCCCCTGTGATCGAACTTTCATGCAAGATCACTTCACGCACAGAAGTGGTTTTGCTACGGATAACACGGATATCGGTTTCAATATGCTGCGTGTATCCCACAGAAGAGAATTTCAGTTTATAAATATCTTCACCCACATTCTTCAAGATATATTTTCCATCTGCATCTGTTGTCGTGCCGATCAATGTTCCAAGGAGCTGTACGTTCACATTGGGAATGGGCTGTTTGCTATCCATATCAATGACGATACCCGAAATAGTTCCCTTTGTGGCATTCTTTTCGAGATCGGACGGTTCATTGGCAAGTGCTGTGGAAAGAACGGCTGTATTCAGAATCAACAGTGAAAGATTCCGGAACAAAACCGCAAATCGATGTTTCATAACTTCTCCTCTTTGTTTGAAATGATTATAGATACTACTATTTATTAACGGCGTAATAATAATGAACAATGTTTAGTGTGTGGTCAAAAAAAACTCTTTACCTATCCAGCAATTCTGCCATAGTGAAATCCAGAATTCCGTTTATCACGACGCCTTGTTGTTCTTTGCTGATCATTGGAGCACGCTCTCGGATGAAGATTGATACTACACCATGCAGCAATGCCCATAAAGAAAAGCATGCGATCTGTGGACTTGGTGCTTTTAAATAACCCTGCTCGATGCAATCTGTGACGATATGCTGGAGCACTTCGTATGTATCCCTGCCAACGGTCCAGTCCGCCGGCGAATTGAATGCTTTCATCGGCGCGCGCATGATAAACATCAGGTCGTATAATTCCTGATTTTCCATAGCAAAATCAAGATATATCTTACCGCAAGCTCGGAGTTTCTCCGCAGGATGTTTGATAGCGCTTAACACCTGCTGCCGTTTGAACAGATCCCGGAAACCGACCTCCTGCAACGCGCAAAGGATCGCATCTTTATCCGCAAAATACAAATAGACCGTTGCAGGACTGTATTCGATCTCTTCCGCAATACGGCGAATCGTCACGTGCTCAAAATTCTCTTTGATAAAGAGCTTCTTTGCTGCGTTGAGAATCATCTCGCGCATTTCGTGCTTTTCGCGTTCTTTACGTTCTGCAGTGCCCATTATGATTAATTGTTAATACTAAACGATGTTCAGTTTCTAAACCAATGTATGTTTAAATGAAAATAAAGTCAAGTAAAAAAATTTGAAAAGAAAATTCTTTACTTGCTTGATGTGCAAATACTAGAATAACCGCTCTTTAATCGCTTTGGCTGCGGCCGCCGTCCGGGTATGAACGTGCAGTTTTTCGTAGACTTTTCTAAGATGAGCGTCGATCGTATGCGGACTGATATTAAATTGATCTGCAATAATTTTATTGCTGTATCCTTGAACAATTTGCTCTAAAATTTCTTTTTCGCGGACAGTAAGGCCGTATTCTCTTGAAACAGTATGCATTTTCGAAAACATCTCTATAGTCTTCCTTGCAATAGTAGAATTCATAGGAGATCCGCCTGAGAAGACATCCCGTATAGACTGGATAATCATTGTTTCGGGAGAAGATTTTAGTAGATAGCCGGTTGCACCTGCGCACAAGGCATCAAAAATACTGTCATCGTCATCATACACCGTCACCATAATAATTTGTATGGACGGATTTTTCCTTTTCATAATTCCGACACATGTGATACCATTCATTCCCTCAAAGCCAATATCATGTAGTACAACATCCGGCGTAGGAGTTGTTTCCAAAGCAGATATTGCCTCTTCGCATGACAAAAAGTATTTATCACAATTTATATCGGATTGTTCATTCATCAAGGAAACGATATTGTCTTTATATAAGACATTATCCTCCACAACCCACACTGATATTTTTTTATTAATAATACGTTCCATAGAGAGTAGTAATATTGTAAATCAGTTTATTTAACACCATTACGTGATTGCGTCATTTTTAAACAATATTACAACCTCTGTTCCTCCACCATTTTTCGCTTTGATTTGTAAATCTGCCTTTAACATCTCAGCTCTTCTTTTCAGATTTTGCAGGCCATTTCCTTTATTTGCAGAATGCACATCAAACCCAATCCCATCGTCTTTAACAGATAATCTAAACAAGTCAGGTTTCCGGATTAACGATATTTCTACCGACTTTGCTTCGGAATGTTTAATGATATTATGAAGGATCTCCTTAAACATTAACAGAATATTTCTTCGGGTTTCCATAATACTTTCATCCTTCATCGTCTCAACGTTTACTTCAAATTTGTGCGAAATATCCATCAACATCCTCCCGGCTGTTTCGCGCAACCGTGATTCGAGATTGACAAATTTGTCATATCGTGGGTTTAGACACCAAATAAAATCTCGTATATAGTCAGCTGTTTGCATGGCGGAATCTGCGATAAGCGATAATTTTTCTTTATTATTCTGATTTTCAGATGAGTTACGCACCAGTCGCTGACTCATGAGCGTGATGCTTCCAAGATTACTACCAACCTCATCGTGTAAATCACTGGCAATCCTCAAACGCTGATTATTGAGGCTCCTTTTAAATTCTTTTTTATTTTGAATAATACGATAGGACGCAATTCCGACAAGTGATACCATGAATACAAATGGAATGGCATACATTGGACGATAAAATACCGGTGGTTCGATGTAAAATACCGTATTGGTTTTTGATTCTCCGACAAAACCATATGCATCAATTGCTTCAACAGTTAACGTATGCTGTCCGCTAAATAAATTTGTGATGGTGATCTGATGCTGTGTGGACCAATCCGTCCATTCTTGTTTATCCAATCGATAGCGTGTTTTAATTTGTTCGGTTGGAATGGCTCCCCAATATGATATGGGAGTCCACGAACAATATGCGACATTTTCTTCAACAATTGTTTTCGAAATAAAGACCTTTATTGGTATGCTGATATTTTTTCGATCCATTACTCTCATACCAATTCCGTGTCCGCCAACGTATATCTTATCCTCTGTTGGAAGAACGACCCGTAATTCTCTTAGATACGCACCCGATTCGTCACTATAGTTCGACCAGGTAGAATTATTATAGCAGAACAAACCTTTCGTTGTAGCAGCCCACAATACTCCGGATTCATCACATTTAAGATCCCAAACTTTTTGATTGTATTCATAGATTTCTTCGTTTTTCCAAATCCATTGTATCGAATCATTATCTAAAACGGTTCCTAAATGTGGTGAAAAAGTAGAAAACCAAACTTTTTCATTAAGATCTACTGTCAAAGTGTATACTTTTGGATTTTTACCCCAATATTCATTTCTATTCCATTGCCTTACTATACCATCTTTTATTCTTACTAAACCTTCTATGGTTCCAAGCCAAAAGATTCCATGAGCACTTTCGGCAAAAGAATATATCCTATTGCCAGGAAGTTGATATAGGGAATCAATTCTAAGCAATTTTCGATTGTCCATAATATATCCCGAGGGATCACTGGTATTCACACCCAATCCTAAAAACCATAAACGTCCAGATCTGTCTTTACATATTTTATGATAATTAATATTCCCGAATGTATTTGAGTGGTGAATCCAGTGATTACCATCCCATTCAAATACACCTTTAAATCCTGCGCCAGACGAAATCCAAATATGATTTTGTGAATCTTGATTTATTCCAGTGATTAATCCTAATTTATTTTTGTTAATATTTCTAATATACTTTTTTTCACCTACTTTCAGTATTACTTCTACACCATCCAAAGTACCAACCCAAAGATCTCCTTCACGAGTCTTATATATTTCCATCACAACATTATTTAAGTCAGAAAATGAGTAAATATTTTTGGTCCATGCATCTTTCCTACGATTAAATAGATATAAACCTTGTTCTGTTGCAATCCACATATCGTTATTGTCTCGATATCGTATTGCGAGAATGTTTATCATTTGTCGTGGAATAGGATATATTTTATTCCACTTATTCCTATTTCTTATATGAATTTCGCCTGATTCGTAAACTACGAACACTTCATTATTATTTGATATATCGAGTGATCGCACGGGTTGATTAATTTCGGTTGTTGGAATGAGATTATCTTGTTGATCATAATCCCAGACTCCAACACGTTGTTTGGGGGCATCAAAAGCAATTACTATTTTACCCTGTTTATTTTCAACAATACTTCTAACTGCTATATTTTTTTCAGAGCTATCGCGATATTTTATTATCGTCTTCCATTTTCCGTTTGTAAATTTATAAAAGCCGGTATTTGCACCCGCTGCATACCATATATTATTTTTTGATTTTAATAATATTCCAGGCGGTGGTGATTTTAACATATTCACTTTGTTATTTTTTATTAAAATAATCGATGCAGAATCAGCATTCTCGAAGACACATAAGTACGATATTGTATCAATTGGGCACACATAGCTAATCATACCAGTGAAAGAAATATTTTGAGTGGTAAACTTTAAAAACCCATTTTTATTCCCGATATAAAGACTTCTATTCAGGATGACGAATATTTTATCATTGGCGAATTTTACTACTTTCCTTACTCGTTGTTCCGGGTAAAGACTATCAACAATGATTGGATTCCATCGATATCCATCGTACCATGCAATACCTTTTGCCGTTGAAACCCACACCGTACTATCATCCGCTTCAATGATATCTTCGACGATATCGGAAGGAAGACCTGTTATTTTAGTAAAATGTGTCCACCTCCAACTTTCATAAAATTGTTCGGTCTGACCAAAACTATTGGTTGACATTAATACTGTCCCAATTGAACAGTAGAATATGAATGTCGTTAAGCAATACTTTTCATGAACAAACATATGATTAGTGACCTATAAATATTTTTATAACTCGGCTAAAATAAGTAAACTTCGCTTACTATGTAAAACACTTTATGTAGATAGATGGCCTTAAAAGGCAACCTGGTTGGCTATTCCCCTTTATTTAGTTTTTACAGCTATATTTTGATGATCCGGTATGATCCTACAGATAAATAATATTGACTTGATAGGTCTTTTGAAAAAACGAAAAATTTGTAACAATAATCTATTTGATTAAGTGTTATTACCACTTAAGATTTACTGTCAATGGACTTTAAACTAGAAAACCTCCGTATAACGGAGGTTTTCTAGTTTTTGTGCGTACTTATGAAAACTATTTTACTTCCATCAACTCTACTTCAAAAATCAGCGTTGAGCCGCCGGGGATAAGCTGGCCTGCGGGTCGTTCGCCGTAGGCAAGGTTGTAAGGAATATAGAACTCGAACTTTGCCCCTTCTTTCATCAGCTGCAGTCCCTCGGTCCATCCTTTAATCACCTGGTTCAGCATAAAGGTGGCGGGCTCTCCGCGTTGGTACGATTCGTCGAACACGGTGCCGTTGATCAGCCGGCCGCGGTACTGCACGGTGACCATGCTCGTCTCCGCGGGGGATTTTCCCGTACCGGGACGAAGGATCTTATACTGCAATCCGCTCGCAGTGGTAACAACGCTGTCCTTCGTCTTGTTCGCTGTGAGAAATTCATCTCCCTCTTTTTTACATTTCGCAATGATCTCTGCCATATTCGGTTGGTTCTTCGACTGCGGATTCATCTGCTGCAGCAAACCGATAATACGCTGGATTTCATCCTGCGGAAGCCGGTTCTCGGAACCTTCCAATGCTTCCTGTATCCCGGCAACGATTGCCGGCACACGCAACGGGAAATTCGATGATTTCACGCTGGCACTCAGTTTCATACCGAGATCATAACCGCTCAGGTAGTTCATCTTTTCCTCGTCGGTCTTTATAACAACTAATTTGGGTTTGGGCTGTTGTTTCGCTGCAGCTGGTTTCGATTTTTGTGCCTCTGCCGTGAACGACAGCATCATTACCGCGATAATCCAAATATACATCTGCTTCATTACTGCTCCTTTATTATTGAACGATTGATCCGGGAGGCAGAATTGCTCTCCCAGATATACTTAAATTATTTCAATGCTGTTTTCAGGAACATCCGTGCCTCGGCATTTGCCAGCGCGGACTTCTCCTTGTCGTATTTTGGATTGCTTGGATTGGCAAAGGCATGGACAGCGTCATAATTCTTCACCGTCAATGTCTTTCCCGCCTCTTTCATATTCTTTTCGAATTCCGCAACTACCTGCGGATTAATGAAACCATCCTGTGTGCCGAAGATGCCGAGCACAGAACAGTTGAGTGTCTTCAATTTTGCGATTTCTTTCTCCGGCATACCGTAGTAGATAACACATCCCGCCGCCTGTTTGCCAAGCATCAATGCAGCTTGCATGGACCAGCCGCCGCCGAAGCACCATCCCAATGTTGCGATCGATGCCTTTTTTCCTGCATAGTCCATAGCAGCACGGATGATTGTCCGTGCACGCGTTTCTTCCACTTCGCCGACGTATTTCCGCGCGGAATCCTGCGACATTGCCACTTTCCCATCGTACAAATCCAACGCAATAACATTCACTGCACCGAGATCGTGCTGCAATTGTTCCACTTCTTTTTTGATATAGTCGTTCAATCCCCACCATTCATGAAAGACGAAGAGATATTTGTTCGTCTTGGATGCGGCATTCACTTCATAGATATTTACGTCAATTCCATCGGACGTTTTAATGGTCCGCATTTCGCCTCCGGCTGGGTCGAAGTGAAACGGCTCCGGCGTGTCGTGCAGAGCGACGAATGCCATATCCTTTCCGAAAGCGGCAAATTCTTCCGTTGCCGTCGGTGCGCAACATGGCTTGTTCTGCTGCGCAAATAATGTGCATGACAGCGCCAACATCATTAGTGCGTATCGCATTATGCCTCCATAATTGTGAAATGATCAGGAAACAACGTTTGCTTCCATCTCCAATAAAATTTTAAATGCGCGTTGCACTCCCCGTTGAATTTCCGATGCAAGTTCCAGCAGTTCCCGCGTCGTTCCGTGATAATTTACCAGTGCAAGTGTGTGATTCTCTGAAATGCCGACGCCGTTCTTTTTGTATCCCTTCCGAAAGCCGGATTTTTCGATCAACCATGCGGCGGGAATCTTTTTCTTCCCTTCAGACGGGAACGTCGGCACGGTCGTTCCATCGCCGATGGCATTCCATGTTTCGACAACATCGGCGAGTACTGTTTCGTCTACGATTGGATTCAGGAAGAATGAACCTACCGAACGAGAATTGGGATCGCTGGGATCGATCACCATCGATTTCTTCCTGCGGAGCGATACCACAATGTTTCGCACCGCCTCGAGCGACTCACGTCCATCGGCAAGCGATGAGAGATTGACTGCCGCTTCAATCTGTTTTTTTACTTCCGGATAATGAATCGTCGGACGGCCGTTCTTCTTCAACCGAAATGTGACCTCCGTAACGATGAATTTCCCGACATCTTCCATTTTAAACCGGCTGTTTCGATACGAAAATCTACATTCTTTATTTGTGAATTCTTTTTCTGCCGCTGTTTCTTTCTCCAGCACTTTCACGGAAACGATCGTGTCCTTCACTTCCTGTCCATAAGCGCCGACGTTTTGTATGGGCGTTGCCCCGACACTGCCCGGAATTCCGGAAAGACATTCGATGCCTGCGTATCCTTGTTCCACGACGGTACGGACGAACGGTTCCCACAATTCACCGGCACAGACTTTTGCTCGTACGCTCTCACCCTCATCGATGAATGAAATTCCTTTTAGGTCGATTTTCAGAACGAGGCCGTCATACCCGGCATCCGCAAAGATCGTATTGCTTCCTCCTCCAAGGATATGCACACGAAGCGCTTTTGTTCGAGCATATAATAGAGCGGCCTTCACCTCTTCAACGGAGGAGCAGGAACAAAAATACTTCGCTGCACCGCCAAGTCCGATCGTCGTCAATTCTTTTAACGCAATATGTTCCTGAACGGAGATCATTACCGCAGTTTCGCTCCTTTGGCCGACCACCAGGGATAAATTTCAACCATCAACCGGCCGGCTTTGATGGCAGGGTCGGTAGAACAGTGCATCAGCACTTCTTCATATGTATCGCAATTGAAGACGAAGATTCCGCGCAGGTCACCGTCATGCCCCATCGGACCGGCAAGATCGATCTTCCCTTCCGCATACAATCGTTCGATATTCGCCAAATGACCCTTTTGCAATTCCGCTGCCGTCGTGGAATCTTGATTTCTGATCGGCCCCCGTTTCAGCAGGACAAGAAAATATTGCTTCATCTCGCCATCTTTGACCTCTTTCTTTGCTTTGTCCTTCAACAGAAGCACCGGTCCGGAAACCTTTGCATCTTCTTTTAATTTTTTGTTCTCCTGAGCTTGAAGCAAAACGGAGATAAGCAAAAGGGTGTAAACAATTGGTTTCATTTGTAGTCCTTGTTGTTTCGTATTGTCGTTATTGTATCGCCGCTTTTCGAATTCTGTCCATCACAGCAAGCCCGATCCCGTCCTCGCTTAACTGTTCGCAATAGATTGTCTCGATTTTCTTTTGATCGCATTCACGAAAAAAATGGAACAGTGAACGCGCATATTCTTCTTCATCTCTGCAAATCTTCTTCAATCCGAATGCGCTTCGGCCAACAGAGCGGAGTCCAATATACGCAGAAGTTTTCATCGGCACGGTCTCTTCCATACCGCTGACGATGAATACATAGGCAAGCGGAGAATAGTGACGGTACTTTAATCCGGGACTCTTTGGAATCTTTGACTGCTGTTTTTGCAGACGGGTTCCTGGTATGATCTCCCGCAGTTGTTCCAATGTTACGCCTCCTGCACGCAAAATTACCGGTGTGCTGCCTGTACAATCCACCACTGTTGATTCAACTCCAATCCGCGACGGATCTCCTTTTAAAATGCATGGAATTCTTCCATTCAGATCCTTCTTTACTGCGTGCCACGTGGTCGGACTCGGAGAACCGGAGAGATTTGCGGAAGGCGCTGCAACAGGAACTCCGCATTCCGTTAAAAATTTTTGTGCTATATCGTGTTTTGGAATTCTCACTCCCACAGTTGTGAGTCCGGCTGTTACCAGTGATGAGATCCTCTTATTCTTTGGCAGCACCAGCGTGATAGGTCCGGGAAAGAATTCATCCAGCAGCTTTTCCGCATAGCGAGGCATGGACGACACCACGGTAGGGATCTGTTCCTTCACACCGACATGCACGATCAACGGATTATCCGACGGCCTCCCTTTGGCGACGAAGATCTTCTTCACCGCTTCGGATTCAAATGCATTGGCGCCGAGTCCGTACACCGTCTCCGTAGGAAATGCGACGACGTTCCGATGGGCAATGATATTCGCTGCTGTTCGGAACGATGTGGTAATGAGTGTGCGCATTGCGGATACGATCCCGGATGTTGTTCTTGTGCAGTTCGTTGTGTTATTGAGAATACTCGAGATGGAATTCAGGATTGCTATGCGATCGGCAGCAGCAATGTTCAGTTCCAGTGTGAACGAATATAACGAATTTTGTAAAAAATAGTCCCGTAAACTATGAATCTTTTCACCATCCACCGCATCCTATCTGCAATTATTCTACTATGAATTAGTCAGATCGGACTCTTTTTATGAAATATCTCACTCTTATTTTACTTCTATTTCTATCAAATCTGCTGCTACAGGCAGAAAACAACAACGGATCGGTTTCCGGAGAAGTGCGGGACGCCATCACCAAACAGCCGTTACCAGGGGCAAATGTAATCCTCACTGGAACTTCGTTAGGAGCGACATGTAATGAAGATGGCTATTATGTCATTAAGAACGTACAACCGGGTAAGTATCAGTTACAAGCGACTATGATCGGTTATGAAGGATCCGTAAACTCCGATGTTGTCGTCAATCCCCTGCGTAACAAGAAAATCTCGTTTGAACTGAAGTCTTCTGATATTGAACTCTCCGCTGTAGAGGTGCAAAGCGATTATTTTGCCCGTCCCACCGAAAGCGTCGTCAGCATTCGCACCTTGTCTCCGGAAGAAATCCGCAGATCACCCGGTTCCGCAGAGGATATTTTCCGCGTCATGCAGTCCATGCCGGGCGTTGCCACCGCCGGCGGAAAAAGTGCACAGCTTATCGTTCGCGGCGGCAGTCCAAACGAAAATCTAACTCTCTTAGATAATATTGAGATCTACAATCCGATCCACTTTGCGCGGACAGGCGAATCGATGGGAATCATCAGCATCGTCAATCCGGCGCTACTCGAAAAAGTTGATTTTCTTACTGGGGGATTTCCGGCACGATACGGAGACAAGATGTCGTCTGTCTTTGATATGAAACTGCAGGATGGAAACAAGGAACTGTTCAACACTGATGTGAACACCAATATTGCTGGATTCGGCGTAATGGTTGACGGACCGATCACTGATAATAGCTCGGTTATTTTTTCTCTTCGCCGTGGATTCTTTGACATTCTTACCGCAATCATGGATAAACCGGCAGCACCGCGATATTATGATGCGGTCGGAAAGGTAACAATAGATCTCGATCAGAATAATCGGATTAGTCTTGTCGGCTTCTATTATATCGATCAGATCGACCGCATCGGATCGACGAAAGAATCGTCCGCAATGAGCAAATACGATTACCTTGCGCGTGATGACTACGGTTCAGCATATGGTGTGAATTGGCGGTCATTATTATCCCACAATGCATTTCTTATGACGACAGTTTCGTTAACAGGAAACGGCTGGACGACAAATCAGGGAACGCAAACGAACCATTCGCTTCGCGGGGAAGATATTCTTGAAAGCGAGTTTATGGTAAAATCCGAACTGACATATCAATTTTCGCCTTCGTTCGATGTAAAGTT
>JBAYJG010000049.1:0-14672 GCA_041665225.1 Bacteroidota bacterium | reverse complement strand
CCCTTCGGATAGAACTTCAACTTATCCGTTGCCAGGCTGTCCTCAAAAACGAACATTCCGGCATCTCCGATTACCACCATCCGCTGCTCTTTAAACGGATGCAGCCAACTGACAAAGATATGTGCATGAACATTGTCAGGATATTTCAGATACGTGATCGTCGTATCTTCGATCCCTTCCTGCACAAACTGCGCTCCGTGCGATGATATTTCAGTCGGATTTGTTCCAGTCAACAATTGAATGACGGAGATATCATGCGGAGCAAAGCTCCAAAGAATATTTTCTTCTGTACGAATTGCTCCCAAATTCAGTCGATTGCTATAGATATACTGCAGTTTCCCGATCTTCCCCGCATCAATCAATTGCTTCATCTTCACAACGGCAGGATGGAAGAGCAACACATGTCCGACCATCAAGCGAAGATTATTTTTTTGTGCGATCGCATTCAATTCTTCAGCATGCGCTATTTCCAATGTAATCGGTTTTTCCACCAACACATGCTTCCCGCGTTCCAGACATTGTTTCGCAACTGAATAATGTGTCTCCGCCGGTGTTGCGATGATCACTGCGCGGATCGAGTCGTCATTCAGTATCTTCGAAATATCCGTCGTGAACGGAATTGAAGCAGCAATGTGCTTCACCCGTTCTTCCGCCTGCGGATTTGTATCGAACACGTACCGCAACCGTTCTCCAAGCAAGCCGTGAGCCGTCCGAACATGATTGATCCCCCACCGTCCACAACCAATCACTGCAATTTGTATGGAATCATGCATCCGTTATGCCTTGAAGAGATTCTTCAGTTTTTGATGCACGACATTCCTTGTATCAACAATTGGAATGGAGAATTTAGAGAAATCCATTGCATAATATTCCGTATGATTTGTCGCGATCAGCAGCAGATCGAACTCTTGAGAGATCGGCACAGATTTCCTTCCCGTATAATGCGCATGCTCCCGCGTCGGCTGAATGACCGGAATGTTCGGATCATTGAACTCGACGATTGCGCCTTTTGCCTCCAGCTTTTCCATCAGATGGAACGACGGTGATTCACGGTAATCATCGACATTCGCTTTGTATGCCAGACCGAGCACCAAAATTTTTGATCCTTTTAAGGGTTTACCGTATTCGTTCAATGTTTCCATCACACGTGAAACGACGAAATCCGGCATGGAGGTATTGATTTCTCCGGCGAGCTCAATGAATTTTGTCGTCACGCCGAACTCACGCGCCTTCCAGGTGAGATAGAACGGATCGATCGGAATGCAGTGTCCGCCCAGTCCCGGGCCGGGATAGAATGGCATGAAACCAAATGGTTTCGTCTTTGCCGCTTCAATCACTTCCCAGATATCAATTCCCATCTTCATAAAGGTCATCTTCAATTCATTGACCAGTGCGATATTCACGGAACGGAAGATATTCTCCATCAACTTTGTAGCTTCCGCTACTTGCGTTGAGGATACAGGAACAGTCTTTACAACGATTTTTGCATACAGGTTGTTCGCAACATCCAAACTGGCTTTCGTAGAACCGCCGATCACCTTGGGGATCGTCTCTGTCCGGAAATTGGGATTGTTCGGATCTTCACGTTCCGGAGAGAATGCCACAAAGAAATCCTTTTCTGCTTTCAATCCGCTCTTTTCCAGGATCGGGATCATCACTTCTTGTGTGGTGCCGGGATAAGTGGTGGACTCCAGAACGATTAATTGCCCCTTTTTCAGATGGGGATAAATCGCTTCGCAGGTGTTCACGATATATTCCATCTCCGGCTCACGGTTCTTGTTGAGCGGGGTCGGAACGGCAATTAAAATCGCGTCACACTGTTGTATCGAAGAAAAGTCTGCGGACGGTTTGAAGATACCAGTCGACACAGCGTTGGAGATCCGTTCATCAGGAATATGCTTGATGTATGAACGGCCAGCACGCAGCATCTCGATTTTCTTCATGTCTATATCAATACCGAATCCATGAATTTTCTTTTCGACAAAACATAAGAGCAATGGCAGTCCGACATATCCCATTCCGATGACACCGACAACAACGGTATTGTTGTCAATCTTGTTCAATAATTCTTTATTCATTATTTCCCACTTTTTCTATTATGAGTATTATTTTTGAATGTTCTGCAAAAACGACGAAACGATTGTCGTTTCGTGGAGCTTATCATTTTCCTTTGTGTGACGCCCTTCGACTCGTCTCGCTTCGCTCGATTCGCTCAGGGTGACCATGTTACTTCCCATGTCATTGCGAGGGAGCTCACTGTTTTTCAATTCTAGCGACCGAAGCAATCTAAGCGTTGGCCCTGTTTATCCCACCCGCAGATCGCTTCGTCGTGGCGCCATTAGCGCCACTCCTCGTCCCAACGGGATCCCTTCGGGACGATGACATTAATAATTCATTGTCATTTCGAGGAGCTCACTATTTTTTACTTTGTGCGACGAGAAATCTTATCTTTTCAAAATCTGAGATTTCTCATCCCGCTAAAGCGGGAATTCGAAATGACAACATGTTGCAATTACACCTTCGTCTTAAAATATTCGATAGTCTTCTTCAGCCCCTCTTTCCTGTTCACCTTCGGCTCCCAGCCGAGGATCGTGCGGGCTTTGGTAATATCAGGCTGACGGATCTTCGGATCGTCCACCGGTAATTCTTTGTAGATGATTTTACTTTTGCTATTGGTCAATCCGATGATCTCCTGCGCAAGCTGAAGCATCGTCAATTCCTCAGGGTTGCCGATATTCA
This sequence comes from Bacteroidota bacterium, assembly GCA_041665225.1. Taxonomy (GTDB): domain Bacteria; phylum Bacteroidota; class Ignavibacteria; order UBA10030; family UBA8401; genus UBA8401. The sequence goes on along the minus strand of JBAYJG010000049.1, from coordinate 11,933 downwards.
TCGGCATCACATAATCGGACATCATCAGCTTATAAATGCCGTCAATCAAATCGGAGACATAACAGACGCTCCGTGTTTGCGAACCGTCGCCGAATACGGTAACATCTTCTCCTCGTAACGCCTGCGATGCAAATGCCGGAATTGCTCGGCCATCTTCCACACGCATCCGTTCGCCGTAGGTATTGAAGATCCGGACAATCCTCGTTTGTACATTGTGAAACCGGTGATACGCCATCGTCATTGCTTCGGCGAACCGTTTTGCCTCGTCATACACTCCGCGTGGACCGACTGGATTGACATTTCCCCAATATTCTTCCACTTGGGGATGAACTTCGGGATCACCGTAACATTCGGAGGTCGATGCAATGAGGAATCTGGCATTTTTTGCTTTGGTGAAACCGAGGGCTTTATGCGTACCAAGCGATCCGACTTTCAATGTTTGTATAGGAAATTTCAAATAGTCGATCGGGCTCGCGGGAGAAGCGAAATGCCATACATAATGGACTTCACCGGGTACATGGATGAAATTGGTAACATCGTATTGAAGGAATGTGAAGTCTTTGTTGGAAAATAGATGCTCAATATTCGACACAGAACCTGTAATCAGATTATCAAGACAGGTCACTTTGTGGCCTTCATTCAGAAGACGCTCACAGAGATGAGATCCTAAAAATCCTGCACCGCCGGTTACCACTGATATTTTTTGAGCTGCCATAATACTTTCCAGTTTTAAATCCTATTTTACCATTTAGAATAAACTTTTGTTCCCTATTGTGTTTTTCGCGACCTCAGGGGTGACCCTTCGACTCATGATACAAAAACCGTATCATTCGCTCAGGGTGACTATATTACTTCCCTTGTCATTGCGAGGGAGCTCACTATTTTTCAATCCTAGCGACCGAAGTCCCGTTGTTCGGGATGCCGTTCATTCTCAAATTTAATACGGCACAATCTAAGCGTCGGCCTTGTTTATCCCACCCGCAGATCGCTTCGTCGTGGCGCCTTTGGCGCCACTCCTCGTCCCAACGGGATCCTCCAAAGGAGTCCTTTGGACCTTCGGGACGATGACAATTTATACTTTAGTCATCCTGAGCAAGTGACGGCACGTTTTGTGTGCCGGAGCGAGTCGAAGGATGATTCAAATCCTTCTCCGTGTTCTCTGTGCCTCCGCGGTGAAACCTTTTATTGCGCGAGTACCGGTTTTCGTCCGATGCCGAAGTATGTGAATTTCACTTCCTTCATTTTTTCGGGATCGAAAATGTTCCGACCGTCGAAAATGATTGACTGTTTTAATTTGGACCGGATGATGGCGAAATCAGGATTTCGGAATTCGTTCCATTCCGTGAAGATCAGCAGTGCATCAGCATTATCCAATGCTTCATATTCGTTATCCACATAGCTGACCGAATCGTTCAAGTAAAATTTCGCCGATTCAATGGCCGCCGGGTCATACGCCGTCACTGTCGCACCATGTTTCAACAATTGTTGGATAATCACAACCGAATGAGCTTCACGCATATCATCCGTATTCGGTTTGAATGCAAGCCCCCATACCGCAAAATGTTTTCCGTTGATGTTATTATTGTAGTATTTCAGGACCTTGTTGACAAGAACTTCTTTTTGCAGTTTATTCACTTCATCTACGACCGTCAGCAGACGAATCTCTGAGCCCATATCCGTCGACGTCTTGATCATCGCATTGACATCCTTCGGAAAGCACGATCCGCCGTATCCGATACCTGGGAACAGAAATCGTTTCCCGATGCGTGTATCGGTCCCCATTCCTTTGCGAATGAGATCGACATCGGCACCGACTTTTTCGCAAAAATTTGCCAGCTCATTCATGTAGGTGATGCGCATTGCCAGGTACGAATTGGCGGCATACTTCGTCACTTCCGCACTCGCCGTATCCATTTCGATGATAGGATTTCCCTGACGAACGAACGGCTCATAGAGGGATTTCATCCGCTCCATGGCATATTTTGTCTTAGCACCGATCACGATCCGGTCCGGCTTCAGGAAATCTTCGACCGCAAACCCTTCCCGAAGAAATTCTGGATTCGACACGACATCGAAATTCTTAATGCCGTGTTTCTTGATCGCATCAAATACCTTTTTGGAGGTTCCCACCGGCACAGTGCTCTTATTGATAATGATCTTCTGACTACCGTCGCCGCCATTTGCGGCTATGAGTCTGCCGATATCATCGGCAACACCAAGAATATATTGAAGATCTGCCGAACCATCTTCTCCCTGTGGTGTGGGAAGACAGAGAAAAATAAATTCCGATTGTTGCACTGCAGATTTCAAATCACTCGTAAACGTCAGCCGTTTTTGCGAGACATTCCGTTGGAATAGAACTTCGAGTCCCGGTTCGTAAATGGTGACTTCTTTATTGTTGAGTTTGGTGAGCTTTTCAGGATTGTTGTCGACGCAGATGACATGATTTCCGGTTTCGGCGAAACAGGTGCCGGTAACAAGTCCGACATACCCTGTCCCCACAATGGCGATCTTCATTAATGCTCTCTATATATTATCAGGAGAAAAAAACAGTGGGCCCTGCCGGACTTGAACCAGCGACCCGCTGATTATGAGTCAGCTGCTCTAACCAACTGAGCTAAGGGCCCTAAGGAATTACTGTAATCCGTTGAATATAACAAAATTACAGAAGGGTAACAAGGAAAGATTGGGGAGGTCGGCCGTCAAGTTACCTTTGTCACAACATTTTTTTCAAGAAATTCCCGGTGTAGGATTGAGTAATCTTCGTCAGTTCTTCTGGAGTTCCAAGAGCGATCACTTTCCCGCCGTTCTCGCCGCCGCCGGGTCCCATATCGATGATATGGTCGGCGCATTTGATCACATCAAGATTATGCTCGATAACAAGCAGGGAATTTCCTGCATCTAAGAGCGCAGTAAAACATTTCAACAGTTTGGTGATGTCATCAAAGTGCAGACCGGTTGTCGGTTCGTCAAAAATGAAGAGTGTGTGCCCCTCTTTTTTATCAACAAGGTGCGTTGCCAGCTTTATCCGTTGCGCCTCACCGCCGGAAAGCGTCGTGGCTGCCTGTCCGAGCCGTAAGTATCCCAATCCTACATCGTCCAATACCTGCAGTTTCTGCACTACTTTCTTCCCGTCAGAATATTTTCCGAAGAATGTGATCGCTTCTTCAACAGTCAATCCAAGAATCTCATCGACATTCTTTCCATTCCAGCGGACTTCAAGCGCTTCCTTCTTATATCGTTTTCCATTGCACGATTCACAGGTCAGATACAAGTCCGCCATAAACTGCATTTCGATCTTTTGTAGCCCGTCCCCTTCGCATACATCGCACCGGCCGCCGGGAACATTGAACGAGAAGAATCCCGGCTGATAACCGCGCATCTTTGCAGCTGCTGTTTTCGCAAGAAGTTCTCTAATCCCATCGAACACGCCAATGTAAGTTACCGGATTGGATCGTGGAGAACGGCCGATCGGAGATTGATCCACCATTTCAAGGTGCTGAATTTTTTCCCATCCTGTGATCTCGTGAACACCGTTCAACCTGCCGATATGACCATTCAACCGTTTTGTGATCCCATCACCGATAATATCATGAACGAGCGTACTCTTTCCGGATCCGCTGACACCAGTGACGCAGACGAACATCTTTAAAGGAATTTCCACATCGATATTTTGCAGGTTATGCTGGAATGCATTCAGTACTTTTATAGAATTTTTGAAGACATCTGACACCTTTGAGTTTTCTGATACCTTCTTAGAGTTTTTGAAGGTATCAGAAAACTTTGAGGTGTCTGATACCTTCCTCCGGATTTTCGGAACTGGAATTTCCAATTTGCCTGATAGGTATTTCCCGGTGAGTGATTTATCATCTTTCACCGCCTGATCATACGTACCCTGGAAGATGATCTCGCCGCCCCGTTCACCAGCTTTTGGCCCGATATCAATAATCTGATCGGCTGCCCGCATCATGTCCGCATCATGTTCAACAACCAGCACAGTGTTGCCAACATCCCGAAGTCTCTTGAGAATGTTGATCAGCCGGTCATTGTCCAGAGGATGCAGGCCGATACTCGGTTCATCAAGGACATAGATCGATCCGACGAGCGATGAACCAATGGATGTAGCAAGATTGATCCGCTGCGATTCTCCTCCGGAAAGGGAATTCGACAGCCGGTTCAGCGTTAAATACCCAACACCGACATCCACCAAATAGCGTAGGCGTTTCCGGATCTCTTCGAGAATCCTCTTCCCGATACTCATCTCGAAATCCGATAGAGAAAGATTCGTAAAAAATTCATCGGCACGCTCAATATTCATCGCCACCACTTCACCGATTGTTTTCCCGCCGATCTTCACATACAACGCCTCTTTGCGTAATCGGCTGCCATGGCATTCATCACAGGTGGTGTATCCACGGTATTTGCTCAGCAGGACACGATATTGAATTTTATACGCTTTCCGTTCTACCATCGTAAAGAAACCGTTGATACCGTCGAATTCCTTGCCGTAACCATTCAGCACAATGTTTAATTGTTCTTCCGTCAATTTGCGGTACGGAACATTCATCGGTACACCGGCATCATATGCTATTCGTGACAGATCGCGCAGATTCTCCTGAAATTTTGGCGTCGTCCACGGCATCACCGCCCCTTCCTTCAGCGTCTTTTCGTGATCGGGTATGACCAAGTCCATATCAATCCCAACTGACCGGCCGAATCCCTGGCATTTCGGGCAAGCGCCGATGGGAGAATTGAATGCAAACAGGTGCGGCTCCGGATCTTCAAAACGGATGTTGTCGATAGCGCATTCAAAATGCTGGCTGAATGGCAACACTTCTTTCGAATCTAGATTCAGCACCGACGCATATCCATCCCCTTCCACAAATGCAGTCTGCAAAGAATCCGCCAACCTGTTCTGGCTTTGGACCTCCCCTTTGCGGAGAATGTACCGGTCTACAAGAATAAATATCTCTTTTTGCTTTTCCTTATCCGTCCCTTTTATCTTTAGATCGCTCTTTTTTGCCTCCTTTTTCTTCGGAGTCATTAAGGGAGCGGCAGCTTCTTTATCATTCAAATCGATAATCTCGCCGTCCAGCACAATCCGGAAAAATCCCCTCTGCTTCAGTGTCTCGAGTTCCTGCTGGATGGTCTTTCCCGGATGATGATGCATCGGGAACATTACATAAAACTTCGAGCCTTCCGAAAATTGCTGCAGCCTGTCCACCACGGACTGCACGGAATCTTTTCTGATCTCCCGTCCGCATTTTGGGCAAATAGTTTTCCCGACACGTGCATATAAAAGACGCAAGTAGTCATATATTTCCGTCGTCGTCGCCACCGTGGAACGGGGATTCCGTGTATTGGTCCGCTGCTCAATTGAAATTGCGGGAGACATCCCCTGGATCACATCAACATCCGGCTTGTCCATCCTTTCCAAAAACTGCCGCGCATAGGCGGAAAGAGATTCCACATACCGCCGCTGCCCTTCGGCATAGATCGTATCGAACGCGAGGGATGATTTGCCGGAACCGCTGACACCGGTGATCACTACCAGTTTATTGCGCGGGATTTCAACGGAAATATTCTTCAGGTTATGAACCCGCGCTCCTTTTATCACAAGCGGCGATTTCGTGGAGTTTTGCTGCGGTATTTTCTGATTTTGTAGTTTGGGCATTATTCGGCGAGAGTTTAAATAGTAAAGCCCGGCACATGCCGGACTTTAATAGAACAGATACAAAGTATCAAAAATTCGTTCCAGAGGCAATGGAAGAGCAATTGATAATGGATAATGTGCAATGAAAAATGGACAATGGACAATTCAAAACGATTCGATATTTCTGATAACTGGAAACTAAATACTGTGAACTGATTACTAATTTACAATCCCATTTTCCACATGTTCTTCCAAAACTGCCTGTTTCTCAAAAATTTCGATTTTTTAATGCATGAAGCTGTCATTGCAATACTTCTACATTTTTCGTATTTTTGTATAGACTTGGTGAGTGAAGCAGACTTCCCAAGTCTAATTTTTTTCTTATGGATAAAAAAAACCTCAAAGGATTATCATTAAGCATCCTGGAACAGTTCATCAGTTCCATCGGCGAACCAAAGTATAGGGCAGCCCAGATCTATCAGTGGCTCTATAAATATCGCGTTGACTCCTTTGAAGCGATGACCAATCTTTCCGTTCCGCTCAGGCAGAAACTAGACGAAACGGCTTTTATCGAGCAATTTTCCGTAGCAACTTCCCAAACTTCCGCTGTAGACGGAACAATCAAGTTCCTGTATGAACTTTCGGACGGTAAGAAGATCGAAACCGTGCTTATTGCACCCCGGCCGACCGCCGTGGATGCGGACGAACGGATGACCCTTTGCATTTCCACGCAAATCGGCTGCCCCCTGGACTGCACTTTTTGCGCCACCGCCAGTATGGGATTCCTGCGGAATCTGACAACAGGCGAGATTCTAAATCAATACATCACCGCACAGTCCTTCTCCGAAAAACCTATTACCAATATCGTTTTTATGGGAATGGGCGAACCGATGCTTAATTATGACAATGTGATGGGGGCGATTGATATTCTCACGGATCAGAATGGGATTGGTCTCAGTCCAAAACGGATCACCGTTTCAACTGCCGGGTATGCGAACCATATCCGGAAAATGGCGGATGAAGATCGGAAGATTAAATTGGCACTCTCCCTCCATTCCCTCCGGGATGATGTGCGGACGGAACTGATGCCGATCACGAAAAAATTCAGTGTGGAAGAACTTCTGGCTGCTCTGGAATACTATAATAAAAAAACGAAAAAGAGTGTCATGCTCGAATATATCGTCTTCGAAGGAGTGAACGATACGGAAAAGGATGTGCAGCTGCTGGTGAAAGCTTCGCGCCGGCTGGATTGCCGCGTGAATTTGATCCCGTTCCATTCCATTGAATTCACCAATCCCCGTGGATATTCGGCGTCATTACATGGCGCATCCAAAGAAGGATTGGAACGGTTTTGGCAGAAGCTCCGGGTACAGGATGTGACCACATTCATCCGTCACAGTGCGGGGGTCGATATCGATGCGGCCTGCGGACAGCTTGCGGTAAAAGAAAATCAATTGATAATTGGTAATTGATAGTTGATAATTATCCATTATCAATTTTAAATGTGAATATTACGATTCCAAATAAACAAAGAAAATTGCTATGCATATAATTTTATTCGGCCCCCCCGGCGTGGGCAAAGGCACACAGGCAAAGATCCTTTCAGAGCGTTACCATATTCCACATATCTCCACCGGCGACATGCTGCGGGAAGAGATTAGGCTGCAGACCGACCTCGGATTGAAAGCGAAGGTATTAATGGATGCAGGAAATCTCGTTCCGGACGACATCATGATCGGTATGATCCGGAATATTCTGCAGACAAAAAAATGCGCCAACGGTATCATTCTTGACGGGTTCCCGCGGACAGTGGAACAGGCCAAAGCACTGGAGCGGATATTCACAGAGCTGAACATCACGTTGAAAAAAGTGCTCTATATCGAGGTCACCGAAGAACATATCATGGAGCGTCTGGTAAAACGGTCGGCCGTAGAACACCGTGCGGATGATACTCCGGAAACGATCATCAAACGGATTGGGGTGTATAAAAACAACACAGCTCCGGTCAAAGATTATTACGACCGACAGGGAATGCTCACATCCATCAACGGTGAAGGATCGGTGGATGAGGTTTCGCGCTTGATGATTGAATCACTGAAATAATTATATTCTCCTGCCGCACGCGGTATTCTGTTAATGTGCGGCATCTTCTGAACGAACCGATGCCGACGAAATCACCACTTATCATTGCCCACCGCGGATTTTCGGACGAGGCCCCGGAAAATTCGATGGCGGCATTCCACAAAGCGATCGACGCCAAGTGCGACATGATCGAGCTGGATGTGCGCCTGTCGGCCGATAATGTCCCAATCGTGTTCCATGACCGACGACTGCAAAGGACTTCGGATGGAAACGGCGCCGTCAATCAGAAACATTCGCGTCAATTGGTCACTATCGACAACGGTTCATGGTTCTCTCCCAAATTCAACCGCGAACGGATCCCTCTCTTGAAGGAAGTGTTCCCTCTTTTAAGAAAGGATATCCGTTTAAATATAGAGATTAAACCTGATGTGGTCAGTACGAACGATACCTCAGCGGTAGAATTGGTGCTGCAAGAAGTGGAAAAAGCCAAAGTGCTCTCGAAAGTGATCTTTACCTCCTTCAATCATCAGATGATCAGGGAAATCAGCGAGATCGACGAAACAGTCCAGACCGGTGTCATCTACAATCCCATCACCCATTTTCGGAAGTCACCTTCAACGCTCATGAAAAATTCGCGGGCGAAAATCTTCGTCTGCAGCAAACTTCAGATTACGAGCGATGTCGTCGCCGATGTTCACGATGCCGGTTACCTCCTGTATGTGTACGGTGTAAAGACAGGTAGGGATGTACAGCGTTTATTGGATCTAAACGTAGACGGCATCATCTGCAACAATCCCCGTTTCGTGCGGGAGACGATCGAACTGCTTTCGAAATAGATTCTTCTCACCTTCTCTTCTGAATCCTCTTTGAGGATAATCGTTCAACACGAATCGCCGATTCAGATTCCAATTGGATCGATGGAAAGCAACCGATTCCAGAACACTACTGCCGTTTTGTCGGAAGGCGATTCGCTTCCATTTGTTTTTTTGCACGATCAAAGTACGGCTGCACCATTCGTTCGATTTGTTGGAACAACCGTTCTTCCTGTTGTACATTGGTTGAACTCGACGACTCTTGCGTGATCACCGGTACCGAAAATACCCCGTTCGTGATAGAGACATTACTCCCCGGTGTTAGATTGCCGGTTGTGTTCGAGATGACCGCAGCAGTGCCGGAGAATGTACCTTCGGCCTTCTTCTCGGTGAGCATTGAAACTGAAATGCTGCCGCTGAAAGTACTATAAAGTTTGTTTGTTTCGCTGTACGGTACCGCGTCAAATCCCATTAAGATGAGTCCATATTCCCCTGCGGGATTTGTTCTTGACGAATCCAGTGTTACACTTCCCGGAGAGAGCGCAAATTTATTGAAGAGCATCGCCACCAGGTCAACCTGCGTGGCTGATTTCATCCGGTACCCTATCACTTGACAAAAATTCCCCGAACTAAAACTCTTTGTGATGAATCCTCCTGCTCCTGCGTCATTGGAAGGCATTACATCGGGATTGTCGCCGCTATAAATTCCATTGACGTCCAGATTTCCTGCCGATGATGACATAGACATTTTTCCCGCCGTTGTAAATTTTTCCGGAATCGTTACCGTGATGGGTATTGTTACTGAATGCACAGGATTTGCGGCATCGTTGATCGTCACAGAAGTTGCACCCTGCGCAATACCAGTGACAGTAAGAGAGCTGCTGGAAATCGTCACCGTTGCGATAGCAGGATTAGACGACGTACTGATCGAATAGGGATAGGTTCCACCGGAGAGGTAAACATATTTTGTTTGCTGACGTTTTACTGAAACTGCGGACGGTGATGCGACCAACACTGCCACCGAGACAGTGATATCTACTGACCCAGTTTTTGCACTATCCTGAATGGTAATGATCGTAGTCCCGATTTTCATTCCGTAAAAATATACATAGTATACATTTTGCGTCGGATTGGAAGTTGATGGATTGAAACTCACCTGAACAATGCCGGAATCACTCATTGCAGTAACGAAATAGCTCCCCTTCCCTCCCCGAAGGTACAAGCCTGTCATCGTATTCAATGCAACTGCAATCGAAGACTGTGACGCTATCAAACCTGTCGATGTCGAAGTTGTTGAGGAAGCCGTCGTGGACGATTCATTGCATGAGCTGAGGAAGAGGAATGGAATGAGTGTAATTGCGGTCCATGTGGCGTACTGTTTCATAAGAATTCCTCAATGATTGTTCGATTGATGATTAGTTTTGTTTTTCAATCACAACAAAAGCGACGACGGTATTATCCGAGTGAGACATGGAAAGAAAGATGGAATATCCTTTCAACGTTTCAGCGGTCTTCCCTCGAAGGATGAAATCGGGTTTACCGGCCGGATTGTTCTTCACTTCAATATTTTTCCATTCAAATTCCCCGCTCCATCCGGTGGAGATCGCTTTGCTGAAAGCCTCTTTCGCGGCAAAGCGGGCGGCATAGTGTTGCACAGGAAACTGTTTAGAACTGCAATAGCGGATTTCTTCCGGAGTGAAAAGTTTGGTGAGGAATGCATCGCCGTATTGCGCGACGGATTCCTCAATGCGGGAAATCTCGATGATATCGATTCCGATTCCGGTGATCATAGGGATGCATCCATGTTACAACACAGTATTCTCTTTTTTGACGATCTCAATCAGTTCCGCAATATCGTTCACTTCATAATCGGCATTTGTTTTCACCGTACCGAACGTATCACCATACCGGGCAAAGACCGTTTTCATCCCCACCTTCGCAGCTCCGACCATATCCCGTTCCGCCCAATCACCGATCATCAACGCATTTCGTGGATCGACCTGCAAGAGTGACAGCACTTTTTCAAACGGTGCAGGATCAGGTTTCCGTTTCCCCGTATCCTCGAAGGTGACGATGTGATCGAAAATGTGGTGAAGATTCAGATAGGTCAGCCGTAGCCACGCTTCTTTCGCCGGAGCATCGGAAACGACACCGAGCTTCAGTCCCATCTTCAACAGGTTCATCAGTGTAGTATAGACATGGGGATAAAGCGTAAGGGCTGCTTCACGTGCCTGGCGGTACGCGATCACTCCGGCAGAGAGGATCTTATAATCGACCTTTTGAAATTCATTGTATAATAATTCATCAAAGACATTCTGAAATTCGATCCCTTTTTCCTTGTAGATGGAATCGATACGCCGCTGTATCTCTTCCCGGCTCAATTTCAACCCGGCATCGATCATGGCATTGATTGCAGCGCCGATCGCTTGGCGTTTCATCGCCATGAAATCGACAAGTGTATTATCAAGATCGAAAATGATTGCTTTAATCATTCGGCAATTTTATTCTGAGAACTCTTATGGTACAAGAGCATTTCAACAGCAAGCGAGTATCCGTTCGAGCCGAATCCGGTCAATTGGGCAACGCAGACGGGCGCCGTAACGGAATGCCGCCGGAACTCTTCGCGAAGGTGGATATTTGAAATGTGGACTTCTACCGTCGGAATCATCAGCATGGAAATTGCATCGCGGATTGCGTACGAATAATGCGTGAATGCCCCACCGTTGATCACAATGCCGTGAAAATCCTTTCCCACGGTCGATTGCAGTGCGTCGATGATGGCACCTTCATGGTTAGACTGGAAGAAGGTGAAATGTGCTTCGGGATAGCGGCCGATCAATTCATTTTGAATGTCATTGAGGGTTTGCGAACCATAAATACTCGGCTCCCGCATGCCGAGCAGGTTTAGATTGGGTCCGTTGATGACAAGTATATTCATAAGACATCCATACTGCGGATCATCGTACACAATCCGGCAGGCGGTTCGTTTTATCGTGCCCGCACTAATTCATCTTCGATGAACATGCGCACATTAGGTTTTACAAAAAGATTGTCGATTCCTATCTCTCCAAGCGCAAGTGCGATCACCGATGCTTTGCGCGACGGATGGAGTTTTTTGTTCACGACAATGATCTGCTGGTCTTTCAAGATGCAGTATCCCCCGTCAAAATCCCCTTTTTCATAACGGATCTTCATCCCCATTTCCGAGGAAAGCTCTTCCAAATCTGGTAAAAAATCTTCTGCATTCATACTACTACTCCAGCACCATCATTTTTTTTGTTTGGTGAAAATTCCCGGAGCGGAGTGTGTAAAAATAGATACCACTGCTCATGGAAGATGCATCGAAAGAAACCGAATGATCCCCGGCGGATTGATACTCGTTGACT
>JBAYJG010000048.1:0-14691 GCA_041665225.1 Bacteroidota bacterium | reverse complement strand
TCTCATCCTGCGGGTCATCTTCCACACAGGTGAGGATTGTTGAAGGATTCACAAAACGCGAAAGATCGTCGATGTGTCCGTCCGTATCGTCTCCCACAATTCCGTCGTTCAACCAGAGGATCTTCTCCTGTCCGTAATATTCTTTCAGATACGTTTCGATCTGTTCCTGATTGAGATGCGGATTTCTGTTCTCGTTCAACAGACATGCCTTGGTGGTGAGCAGGCATCCTTTTCCATTTACCTCAATCGCACCCCCCTCCATTACAATGCCGGGATGGAAAACGGGAACGTTGTATTCTTCGGCGATCTTCGTCGGCACGACATCGTCCAGATCGAACGGCGGATACTTCCCGCCCCATGCATTGTATCCCCAATCAACGATCGCTTTCTTTTGCGCGGAATGAGGATTAACGACAAACGCCGGACCATGATCACGGCACCACGCATCGTTGGTCGGAATCCTGTGTAAGGTGAACTGTTTTTCAGGAACACCAGCGAGAGTTAACCGCGAGGCGACATCCTCAAACATCGCATCATCTTTCACATTGATATGCACATGCTGGAACCGAGCGATCGTCTTCACGATGTTGGTGTAAATGTACGGAACCGGTTCGAATTTACCGGGCCACGATTCCAGTTTGTGCGCCCATGAGAGCCATGTTGCGGTTTGCGGTTCCCATTCAGCGGGAAATCTATAGCCAAGTTGTTTCGGAGTCTTCATCAATTAACAATTACCATTGAGCAATGAACATTCTACTGAGATTGAATGCGTGTTGATTTTAAAATTGAATACAAAATCCTTGATAGCTCATCGGCGTTTTCGTGCAACGAAGAATGAGACTCTGTTTCAATAAGGCTGGTTTCTTTCAACAAATCTAACCAGTGTTTTGTTTCTAAGGATTCTTTATATGCGATGGATATTTTTGCAGAAAAATCAGATTGAGAAATGGCCCCGTTCGCTTCGGCAATATTCGCTCCAATGGAGGTGCCGCTTTTCAATAACTGTTTCGACAGAACATATTCTTTCTTTTCTTCTTTCAACAACCGCGACAAAGATACGATCTTAACTGAAAAAATAAATGCCTTTTTATATAAGACAGTATCTTTTGTCAACACGCATAATCTCGCAATGATAATTGTTTATTGTTGATTGTTCATTGAGTTAATCAATAAACCGTTTAGTGATGTCGGAATACGCGTCGATTCTTCTGTCGCGGAGGAACGGCCAATGAACGCGAGCGGCATTGGATTTTGCGAGGTCAATTTCGACAACGTTCACTTCTTCTTTTTCATGCGAAGCCTTAAAGAGGATCTCTCCCTGATTACCGGTAACAAACGAACCGCCCCAGAATGTTTGGTTTCCCTCGTGTCCCACACGGTTAACAGAAACAACGGGAATGCCGTTTGCGACCGCATGAGAGCGCTGGATTGTTTCCCAGGCATCATGCTGTATCTTGTTCACCGCAGGATCTTCGCTGTCCGCCCAGCCGATGGCGGTCGGATAAAAAAGAATTTCTGCGCCGGCGAGTGCCGTCAGCCGTGCCGCTTCGGGATACCACTGATCCCAGCAGATGAGGATGCCGAGTTTTCCAAATTTCGTTGCAAAGGATTTGAAACCGAGATCGCCAGGAGTGAAATAAAATTTTTCGTAGTATGCGGGATCATCCGGAATATGCATTTTCCGGTATTTTCCCAGATAGGAACCATCCGCATCAATCACCGCCGCGGTATTGTGGTAAATACCTTCTGCTCGTTTCTCAAATAACGATGCGATAATCACCACGCCGAGTTCTTTTGCAACGGATTGCAATGTTTCCGTGGATTTGCCGGGAATAGGTTCTGCAAGCGCGAACGGCGCGTAGTCTTCTTCATCGCAAAAGTAAAGCGACGTAAAGAGTTCCTGCAAACAAACAATGTTGGCGCCTTTTTGTGCGGCTTCCCGGATTCCTTTAATAGCCTTAGCCATGTTGGATTGACCGTCTGCCGAACAACTGTTTTGCACCAAACCTATTTTTACTATTCTCGATGACATTAATGGTTCCACGAATTACGCTTTTCCAAAACAGATACTGGCATTTGTTCCGCCGAATCCGAATCCGTTAGAGAGTGCATACCGGATCTCTTTTTTGCGGGCGACATTCGGAACATAGTCCAGATCACATTCGGGATCCGGATTTTCCAGATTGATGGTCGGAGGGATGATCCCCTCTTTCAACGCCAGCACTGTCAACACGGCCTCAATCGCACCAGCAGCGCCGAGCAAATGGCCGTGCATGGACTTTGTGGAGCTGACCATAATCTTTTTTGCATGGTCACCGAACAGACGTTTGACCGCCTTGGTTTCCGCGATATCGCCGAGTCCGGTCGATGTTCCATGCGCATTTACATAATCTATATCTTCAGGTTTTAATCCTGCGTGTTGAATCGCAAGTTTCATCGCGCGCATAGCGCCGTCGCCATCTTCCGGCGGAGCGGTAAAATGAAATGCATCAGCCGTCATGCCGACGCCGAGAATGCGCCCGTAAATTTTTGCCCCGCGCTTCTTTGCATGTTCTTCTTCTTCAATGACGAATGCGCCGGCGCCTTCGCCAAGCACAAAGCCGTCTCTATCTTTGTCGAACGGACGTGATGCGCGCTCCGGTTCATCATTTCGTTTACTCATCGCACGTGCAGAGCAGAATCCCGCTACGCCGATCTCGGTGATGGATGCTTCAGCACCGCCGACGATCATCGCATCGACTTCGCCGCGCTGGATGGCATGAAATCCATCCGCTATAGCATGATTGCTTGTTGCACAGGCGGAGACGACGCCGTAGTTGATCCCTTTGGCGCCGATACGGATTGCCAAGAGGCCCGAAATCATGTTAATGATGACAGAAGGAATAAAAAATGGAGAGACCTGTTTTTGTCCCCCCTCTTCCAGCTTCAGAGAGGTATGGCTGATACCGATCAGTCCTCCGACGCCGGAACCGATGATGATGCCGACCCGTTCAGCATTCTCCGGTACGATCTGCAGCCCGGAGTCGGTCAGGGCATCCAATCCCGCCCCGATGCCAAATTGAATGCAGAGATCCCAACGATTCACTTCTTTTGCATCAAAATACTTTTTAGGGTCAAATCCCTTTACTTCCGCGGCGATTTTTGTGGTGAACCGTTCCTTATCAAATTTTGTGATGTATCCGACGCCGGATTTGCCGGCGATCGCATTATTCCACGATTCCTGTACGGTGAGACCAAGGGGGGAAATCAGCCCCATACCTGTTACGACAACATTGCGCATAATGATACCCGATTAAAATGTGGTAGAAGATAGGAAAAATTTTGAAGTTGAACAACTCATGGAATGATTGCATTCCTTAAACTACAAGACCCCGCAATGATTGCAGGGTCTGAGGGAACATAGTGAAACGTTTCCTTTAATGCCGTTTCTTCAGCCACCGCAGAATTCCGTCAGCCGAAAAATTCCCGGCACCGAACACAAGAATGACAACCGATGCAAACAAATGCTGGAACGGTGTTGCAGCGACGAACGATTCCGGATCTTTAAAGATATTTGAGAGCGCTTCGTAATCGTCCGTAGCATACGCCACACACAAAATCACGATCAGCGGCACCGTAAAATACCGCGAACCCAGTCCGATCATTAGTAATATACCGCAGACCAGTTCCGTGGTGCCGGCAGCGATCGCATTCACATGCGGGAACGGGATGTTCAGTGATGCAAAGAATTCTATTGTTCGATCGAGATTGTTCAATTTTCCCAATCCAGTTTGAAAAAAATCATATCCCCAGTACAACCGGATCAACAAGAGCAGCGGATGTTGAAGCAATGAGACGGCAGAGACGTACTTCCTGTGAAACGGGAACAATCGTTCGAAGAGCATTGTATTCATGAAAAATCTGATTTGTTATGTATGATAAAAGTGTTGTCAGTTTTTATTCGAAAAGAAATCATTCGTCGGAATATGATGCTCATCCTCCTGCAACTTCAATGCGGGAAAACAATCCGTTTCCCACCCATTCGTTGAACCATGTAAACAGTTCTTGCTGCAGTGTCTCTTCGGTTCCCGGGAAACGGTTAATGAGAACTTCCAATGCCTTTCCGAATGGAGTTTCGGATACCAACGCGCTGAGCAGTACATATTGCTGTGCGGAAAGTTCTTCCCAGAACACACGGAAATTTTTCCGGTAGACAACGGCAAATGTGTTTTCCTCTTGCGGCGCCGCCGGCGTCATCTCATCATTAACAGCGGAAAGATAATCACAGACCGTATGATTGAATTCCAACAGTTCCAATGCTGCGATGGGAATCAGTGTTATTGTTTCCCATTGTTCTTGCGGAACCGTCGCAATTTGTTGCGCAGACAGCACGGGCAATTCTTCCGCCGCCAGAATGTTGGTGATGGACAGCTCCAGTCGAGCCAGATCATAAAGAAAATCCCGGTTGGGCAAAGAGGATTCTTGAATAAACAAGGGAAAATGCCTGCCGAGATGATTCAGCGTGTAGCTTTGCGACGGATACTTCCGAATGTATTCTTCAACAATTACGCGGTCAAACTGTTCTTCACCCAAAAAGGATTTCACTCCCGGGTAATCGATCGCCATGGATTCCGTCATTCGCAAAAAGAACATCTGGCGGTAGATGCCGATCCGTTCCACCGGTGAAAGTGCTGTAGAAGGAAGTACATTCGCATACGCTTCTTCGAACGGAAGCGAACGCTGCGCCTCTTCGGACTTCCACGCCTCCTCATTCGAACCGGGATGTTCGATGACGCTTTGCATCCATCGCTGTATGGTATTAAGCGGTACCGTCGGTTTCATGCGTTATAGTTTATGGCTCATAGAATTCACCAGCTCGTTCTTTTCCAGCGGCGTTACTCGCATTTTCGGAGCAACAGTCGGTTTCACTGCCGATGCGAACGAAGGCTCTGTTTTTTCATTTCGATATCGTTTTGCTTTCAACGCTTCTTCATGTACCACATGGAATTCGGGAATATCCTCATCCCACTCCAGCAATGTGTTTCGCCCGCCGGTCCGTTGATATGCATACCGGTAGAGTTCCCAGACTGCGTCGATCACATGATCGTTGTGCGTGTCGAGTATGTGCGTTCCTTTGTTCGTGTGTCCTGCAAGATGATACTGGCAGATCAACGACGGGTCGATCCGGTCGATGAATTCTTTTGCATCAAAAACATGATTGTAGGCGCTGACATAGATATTGTTCACATCCATCAGCATGCCGCATTGCGATTCTTCCATCAACCGGGCGTGAAACTCCCACTCCGTCATTGTCGATGATGCGAACTGTGCATAGGTGGAAACATTCTCCAGCACAAGAGGACGCTCGATGAAATCCATCACCTGTTTCACTTTTGCGGAAATATGTTTTAAGGATTCTTCTGTGTATGGGATGGGAAGCAGGTCATGGACATTGTGCGCATTCACTCCTGTCCAGCAGAGATGATCGGAGATGTACGGCGACTTGACGCGGTCTGCAAGCGCTTTCAACAATTTCAGATATTCGAAATTGACCGGATCACTGCTGCCGATAGATAGGGAGACGCCGTGCAGTACAATAGGATATTGTTCTGCTACGTTATCAAGAACATATTTCACCCGACCACCGGCTTCGAGATACGTTTCCGAGATCACTTCGAACCAATCCACGGTCGGATGGTGTTCCAATATGTGATTGTAATGAACGCTGCGGAGCCCGACACCAAAACCGAAGTCCGGGATATTCCATTTGTTTGCTGTCATAAATAGTTTACCAATAGAACACGAAAGCCGCATTCAGCGGCTTTCGTGTTGAGACACAGGATATTAATTTGGTTTCTTTGTTTCGTTCTTCATTTCTTCTTTCATCTCGCCCTTCTTTTCATCGTGTCCGTTGCATCCATCTTTGCCGCTGCAACCATCTTTTCCTTTCTTCATATCTTTCCCCTTCTTCATATCCTTTCCTTTGCATCCATCCTTACCGCTGCAACCGTCTTTCTTCGCCTCTTTTTTATCTGTTGCTTTTGCCGGTGCTTTATCCTGCGCAATGGCGACAGATCCGCTTAACATGCCCGCAACCGCTGCAGTCATTAACAGGCTGGTGAATTTATTCGTTTTCATGAAAACTCCTTGTATTGATGAAGTGTGTGATTTAGTTTTACAACGGATGTTTCTGTCCGAATTATAGTCGTGCAACTCTTTGTGGCAACAGTGAAATAAAAAGAGGAGATTCCTACGGATGTGCGTCGTTCATACGCGTATATGCAACACCGCCAGCGTGACAGCTTGCACACGCAGTGCCTTTGTCCGCAGCAGACAAAAATGGCGTGCCGTCCGGATTGAGCTCCGCCCACACCCAGTCCCCGGCTCCTTTGTTGGAAGCAGTTGATAGTTTGAACATGATTGCATAAAACAGTTTTGTTCCGCTTGCATTGAAGATCTCTTTCACGATCAGCGATGAATCGGCAAACGCGGGAGAAGTTTTTACTTTGCCCTGTGCGTCGAGCTGATCCTTTGCCTTTGCATTATACCACACAAGAATATTTCCCGCATGAGCAGCGCCGCTGTTCCCGGGTATCGTATCGGGAGAATTTTTATAAAATGCGGCCTTGTGTGTTGTTAATGCAAGTTGATACAATTGAGCATCGGTTACGGTAACTGTTGCAGTGCTTTGATTCACCGTGTTGGATTCCTTGTCGCTGCAACCGGCGACTAAAAGAATAAGCGAAAGACTGACAAAAAGATTTTTCAAAATATTTCCTGTTGATGGTGAATAAAAATGAATTTGAACATGCACAAGATACACCAAACGTATCACGAAATTATCACGGCCGTATAAAATGATTATTGTTGGCGTTTAACGATGAAAGCGACAGGAATACCGAACATAATGTGTCCAATAATGCTGCCAATCATCATCGGTACCATTCCGCTTTCCAGTGCCGGTATTGGTTTTATTACGATGCTCATCATGAGCATGGCAATCTGTGCGACGATAAAAGCTGCAAATCCAAACAACGCTCCGCTGGCAGCAAGATTGTGGATCCTGATGTTGGGGAGGAAAAAAAAGGTGTATCCCAGCGTGAATATTATTCCGATCATAAAGTGCATAGCCCATCCGAAAACAATAGGCAGGCCAGTCATACCGGATAACATTTCCGCAGCGTTCATTTCCGGAAGACCCATGAAAGGTGCAAGATACATGACGAGGGACATTATTGCGGTTGCAACAACACCGGCAATCAGGGATTTTTGAATGGAACTATTCATGAGAACTCCTTACGAATAAATTGTAATAGAAAGGAAAACGATTGAATACTGCTTACAATAAATTAGTAGAGAGCGGAGCAGAATCCTGACAATTTTTTTACGAATTATTTTTATTCAGGATTTTTGTCATTAGTGTGTTGATGCGGTCAGAAGTATCAGCAGGGGGTGCAGCAGGCATTTCTGGAATGGAAGATCGTTTTAACAGAGTGTCGATATACAGTGATTGTTTTTGGTAATTCGTGCATGCGCTGCACATAGCAGTATGCATTCGGAGTTGTAATTTTTCTGTAAGAGAAAGTCCAGCAATGCTGTTCTTTTCGATTAATTCCGTTGCTTTTTTGCACGATACCATCAGCGAAGTCATCATAATCATTTCTCGTTAAACCAGTGTTGCTCAAGACATTCCCGCAGCTGTAATTTAGCGCGGTGAACAATCTGCCAATAATTTGTCGTAGAAATCCCCAATTCCTGACAGACCGTTTTTGGATCTTTATCTTGTAAATACTTCATTGAAATACATGCATTCCAATGTTCGGGAAGGTGTTTTATACACTCTTCAAAAACGCGGGTAAAGTCCGCATTGTCAAATAACTGTAATTCGCCGAAGTTCCAGGCCAGTGGTGCAAAACCCTTGTTCCACTTTCCCTCGCCGTCGAAAAATCGATCGAAGGACTCGTTGTTTTCGAGATGGATATGAACGTGATGTGCTTTCGAACGATAGTGATCGGCGATCTTGTTTTTCAGAATGCCAAACAGCCAGGTTCTCGGCTGACTCTCGTTGCGGAATGTAGCTATCTGTTCTGCAGCAACAAGGAATGTTTCCTGCACAAGGTCTTCTGCAGTCTGATGATCGGAGGTTTTGTGGCGGGCCCATTGAAAAAGATCGCTTGAATACTTTTTCACCCACTGCTCAAGGATCTTTTCGTGTGTCATACGGATTATTGAAATGCAAAACGGTTCCTTCAAAGTAGAAAAACAGGAGAGAAATAACAACCGCAGAATTGCTCAATCACCGAATTACATCGGATACGTAGGAAGTTTGAAAGAAAAGGTTGTTCCTTGATTTTTTCTGCTGGAGACGGAGATCGACAAATTGTGAACTTCAAGGATCTTTCTAACAATTGCCAAACCAAGCCCAGCGCCGTCGTTCTGGAACATGTTTTTCTGACTTCCCTTGTTGTAGCGGTCAAAAATATGCGGAATATCTTCTTCTGCGATTCCAGCGCCGGTGTCAGTAACACTGATATCCACCGCACGAGGATGCCGCCGTAATTCGATGGTCACCACACCGCCGGAGGGAGTGAATTTAATGGCGTTGTCCACCAGGTTTTGGATCACCCGGTCGATGAGCGCGATGTCGGCGATGATCAGCGGCAGATCTCTCGGCAGCACGCACTGGAATCGGATTCCCTTCTTCTCTGCAATGATCAGATATTTCTGGCTGATGTCCTGCACTAATTCTGTGATGGAAAACGGTTCCGGATTCGGTCGCGTCTGCTTTGCTTCAAGCTTGGAAAGCTCGAACAACTCTTCAACGAGATTGCGCAGACGTTCGGTGGACGAGAGAACTGTTTTCAGATATTTTTCCCGCTCGGTCTTTTCCAGCGTTTCTGCTTTGATGAGCAGTGTCTCGATATATCCCTGTATCGTGGCGAGCGGCGTGCGAAGATCGTGTGAAACGTTGGCCACCAGTTCGCGCCGCAGATTGTCCATCGCCTTCATCTCTTCGATGTTGCTCACAATGGTGTCGGCCATTTCGTTGAACGATGTTGCCAGTTCATTCAGTTCGCCTTTGGATGAGAGTTGAATCCGAGCTTCATGGTTCCCCTTTTGGAACTCGCGGACGGTGTGTATAATGGTGCGGAGATTTCTGGTGATGAAGAGCAGCGCTATGAGTCCAACAATCGCTGCAGCAATAAGCGTGATCGTCATTGCCCGGGTGCCGATGCTGAGAATGTAGCTGCCTGCCAGCATCTTGAAATTGTTCTCAAATTCCTCGCTGCCGAGAATCACATACAGATATCCGATCACCGTGTTGCCGTCTTTAATCTCCGCGGCGGAAAACGTTTTCTCTTCCATTGCATATTTTGGGTCATCGCCCATCAAAAATTCCGGTTTTTTCCCGAGGACGAATTTCTTCACCGGATCGATGGAGACGGTCATGCGGCATATTTTCGTGTTGGATGGACAATGGGAAAGCACATTCCCGGCAGTATCCAGAGCGTATACTTCGATGCTGGGATTGAAGAGCTTTTGAATCGTGAAGATCTCCTCCATGCGGACGGAGTCCAGCTGATGATTCACCACCGGCTGATAATGATGGAGCAGACGCTGAGCGATCGGCATGCTTAACCGCTGGTTCGCCTCCTGAAAATACATGTCGGCGGAAAAGGCGATGATATAAATATACACCGCGGACAGCACGATCAATACCGCGAGGAATGTAGCGGAGATCCTCCAATACAGCGATCGGAAGAATTTGTTCACCGATGTCCCCCGAGTATTTCTTCCGGTTCTGCAAACCGGTAGCCGACACCCCAGGCAGTAAGGATGTACTTCGGTTTCGACATATCATCCTCTACTTTTGAACGTAAACGGTTGATATGCGAGTTTACCGTGTGGTCATATCCGTTGAACTGATATCCCCAGACAAGTTCCAGCAATTGCTCGCGCGTGTACGTTTTTCCGGGATGTGTTGCGAAGAGTACAAGAAGGTCAAACTCTTTTGCCGTAAGATCCAGACGTTTTCCGCTGCGTTGCACCTTTCGCCGTTCGCGATCGATCTCCAAATCTCCGACAACAATCAACGATGATTTTTCCGCTGAGGAAGTCTCTTTCTGCATCGCTTCGGTGCGGCGAAAGACCGCTTTTACCCGGGCAATGAATTCCCGCACAGAAAACGGCTTCGTCAAATAATCGTCCGCACCGACTTCCAGACCGAGCACTTTGTCCAGTTCTTCGGATTTTGCGGTGAGCATCAGGATCGGCGTGTTGTTCTTTTCGGCGCGGACACGGCGGCAGATCTCGAGTCCATCCATCTTTGGCAACATCACGTCCAGCACGATCAGATCGAGCTTGTTCTTTTGTGTCTGCGCAAATCCTTTTTCACCGTCGTACGCTGTTGTCACCTTGCAGCCGAGATCCTTCAGGTGGATGCTCAACAGTTCGGTGATATCCTTGTCATCTTCAACAACCAATACATGTTTCATAAATTCATTACCATCAGTAATGGTGCTATGCAGGACACCTTAACAATGTGCCTTGCATATTTTATTTGTCTTTTCAATATAGTACATGAAATGTATCACAAATATATCACACAGACATAAAAAAAACCGGCCTTCGCAGCCGGTGTGAAAAGAAACGAGCGATACACAGAGTATCCATCATTTCTCTACCGGCAATTCAATAAAGAAGCTACTTCCTTTCCCCAACTCGCTTTCGGCCCAGATCTTTCCGCCGTGTAGTTCTACGATTAATTTTGCGATGGAGAGTCCCAAACCATTGGACGTTTCGTTTCCCGTCGGACGGGGAGAGAGTTTCTGGAATTTGCCGAAGAGTTTTTTCTGGTCCTCGTTGCTTAGTCCCGCGCCAGCATCCTTCACCGAGATACGGGCAACACGATCCTTCCGTTCGACGCGGATATCAATCGGTGAGCCGAACGGCGAGTATTTGACAGCATTACTAAACAGGTTTTCGATGGACTGGTACAATCGTTCGGAATCGCCGGAGATCATGCTTTCGCCGCGCTCGCATACCGTGAGATTCACTGGCTGTTGCTTCTTTTCCGCAAGATGCTTGTTCGTTGAAATAACATAACCGGTTAACTCAGAAAGACTGAGGGACATTCTGTTGAGGTTGATCTTACCCTGTTCCATCGATTCCACATTCAGGAAGTCGGTGATTAAATCGACCATCTGCTCCGCAGAACCGGAGATCGCTTTTGCCGAATCCTTTACCGCCGCCTCGTTGAACTCTTCTTCCTGCAAAAGGTGGGACATTCCGACGATAGTCGTGAGAGGATTCTTCAGGTCATGCGCCACAATGTTCACCAAATCACTCTTGAACCGATTCGCCTGTTCTGCACGCTCTTTTTCAATCTGCAGGTTATATGTCCGTTCTGCAACAAGTTCCTGTAGCTCCCGTTCGCGTGCCTTCAGCCTATTGATCCGGAATCGGTATGCAGAAAAAATAGCGCCGGTGAAAAGAAGCATTACAGAAATGCCGAACCATGAGGTTTGATAGAAATGCGGATGCTGCGTAATAGTGACGGAGGCTCCCTCATAATTCCAAACGCCGTCGTTGTTTGATGCGATTACCCGGAAGGTGTACGTGCCTGGGGAAATATTTGTGTATGACACCGTCCGGCTGTTTCCGCCGTTAATCCAATCGTTATCGTATCCCTCCAGCATATACTTGAATTGCACGAGCTCGGGCGCCAGCAGGCTTAACGCGCTGAAGCTGAATGTTGTGCGATTCGTACCGGCCTGCAGTTCTGCCACCGCATTGTTCACATCGATCTTTTTTCCGTCCGCGGTAATCGTTTCAATGTACACCGGTGGGATGATCGCATTGGTCGGGAGTTTTTGCGGAGCAACGATTGTTACCCCTTTCATAGTCGGGAACCAGATCGTTCCATTCCTCATTTTCCACCCAGCCGGCTGACTGCCGCCGTTGCATTCGGCGCTCCCCATACCGTCGACGATACCATACAATGTAAACGTCGCACGTTGTTGTTTACCGCGTGCGATCGCCGTCAGCTCTTTTTTGCTGACACGGAAGATTCCTTTGTTGCATGTCAGCCAGAAATATCCGAGATCATCTTCCTGAATCTCGTGCACAGCAAGTGCGTCGTATCCTTGTTCTGGACCGAATTGGGTTACAAGATCCTTCTCGATTCTTCGTAAACTGCCGCGGTCCGTACCAACCCAAACGATGCCCTCCGCATCAATATAAATATCCCTGATCTCATCATTGACGAAATATTCATTATGTGCGAACTGTTTCCATTCCTTTTTTTGTTTTAACGAGGTGAGGATGGTAATACCGCTGTCAGTCCCGAACCAGATGCTTCCATCCGGATGCTGTGTGATTGCGCGGACAGAATTATTTATTAATCCATTTTCTGTCGTGTACCTGCGCACCTGGTGACGAGCAATGGAAAAGAGTCCCTCGTTTTGCGTTCCGACCCAGACGATATTGTCATTTGTTTTGGTGATTGTCAGGATATTCTTTGCATTGATTGCCCCGAATCGTTGGAAGAGATGCGGCGGCTGAGACTGCGACGTGAACACTCCGTCCGAAGTGCCGATCCACATTGTACCGTTTCTGTCATCAAGAATCGTCCGAACGATGTTGCTGAGCGGCGTGGTACCGATCGTATAGGTTCGTGCGGTTCCGTTTTCCCAGATCGTCACTCCGCCGCCGTTCGTACCTATCCATTGTGCACCGCGGTTATCTTCATAGACGGTCCATAAAAAATTGTTTCCGATTCCCTCTTTTTTTGTCAACGCCGTAAAACGCGAATCGCGCAGACGGTTCAATCCGCCGCCGCCGGTGCCGATCCACAGTGAGCCTTCGCGGTCCTGACAGAGCGCCCAGATAACATCGGTTGTCAATCCGTCAACGCTTGTCAAAGATTCAAAGCGTCCGTTCAGATACCGCGATAATCCGCCGCCGCTGCTGCCGATCCACACACTGCCGTTTCGGTCTTCATACAGAACGCGGATGACATTGCTCGACAGGCCGTCCTTTGTGGTAAAGGTGGAAAAGACACCGTTGCGGTACCGGGTGATTCCGCCACCTGCGGTGCCGATCCAGATATTGCCGAACCTGTCTTCGATGATCGACCGTGCAATATTATGCTGCAGGTATCCAGAGGTGGTGTCAATTTGTTCTACGAATGACGAGGTTTTTCTTCGCACTCCTTTATCTGTTCCGATCCATATCTCGCCGTCGCTTGTTTCAGTAATGGACCAGACAGTGATGCCAGCTACATCGAATTCAACCGAACGGTCATGAAATCGTTTGCCGTCATAGGAGATAATACCGGAATGCGTGCCGAAGAGCAGCGTACCGTCATGGAGTTCAACGATGGAGCTGATGGTGGATTGGAGCAACGCGGAATCAATTATCACACGCGTGAAGATGCCGTTAGTATAGGAAAATAATCCATTCGTCGTACCAACCCATAATCGCTTTCGTGAATCCTGATACAGCGAACGCGGCTGTGTATTATTCAGAACCGTTTCATAGTTTTTGAACGTCACCCCGTCAAAGCGATACAGTTCTGCGTATGTTGCCAGCCACAGATATCCGTCGGAGGATTGAGCAAGTGCAATAATAGAGTTATGCTTCAACCCCTGGACCTCCTGCCACGTATCAAGCCGGTATTGCGTGATACGCTTGGAAGTGGAAAGTCCGGGAGGCAGCTGTGCGGAAACGCTGCTGCTGAACAATAGGATGGCTATTAATACGAACAAACGATTTCCCCCCGCAGGAAATGATGGTAAAGATTTCTGAAATGATAGAAAATTACAAAATGAAATTCAATGTGCTGTTACCCGTCTGTAGTCCGCGTCACACCGTAATGACTACAAGCGATCGTGCATCCACCGGCGAATGTCGCTCAAACACTCTTCGTTGATCTGATGTGCCATCGGATATTCGTTGTAGGTAACGCGTGCGTTGGAAGCGGCGAGCAATTCTTTTGTTTTCCGTGACGAGGAAACAGGAATGATAGGATCGTTGATCCCGTGAGAAATGAAGATGTTCAAGTGCTGCATTTCGCTCAATTTGTATTCTCCCTCAAGCTGTTTTGGCGCAAATCCACTCAAGGCGAGTATGCCTGCGCAAAGTTTCGGCTGCGTCAGAGCAATCGCGTATGACATGATCGCTCCCATGCTGAAACCGAGCAGGAACAGTTTATCTGTCTTCAAAGAAGAAATAAACGAAAGAATTTCTGTTTTGCTATGGAGGAAACTTTTTTCATCCACCGTTCCATCCTCAAACAGATCGAACCATGCATAGCCGCCCCATTCAAACTCGTACGGAGCGCGCAAAGAGTAGATCTCCAAGCGAGGATCGAAATAACTTTTCAAGCCGAACAGGTCGTGCTCATCTGCTCCGCGGCCGTGCAGCATGATCAATGTTGTTTTTGGTGACGATTGTTGTAATGCGGGTTGATGAACGGATTGAAGCATAGAAATTTTTTACGTGAATGCCAGAAAATTCTAAAACGTCGAATTCGCTTTGTTATTTGAGGATGTTTTGAATACCTACGCGGATCATCATTACGGCGATTGCCACCATGAATAGCGCGGCTACTTTCGCAAACGCTTTTGTTCCACCGTCCCCCATCAGTTTTATGACGAGATCGGAATGACGGAATGTGAGCCAGACAATGATCAAATTCACCAGCAGCGA
>JBAYJG010000047.1:0-14970 GCA_041665225.1 Bacteroidota bacterium | reverse complement strand
GGTGATTCACTTCCAGTTCAACGGAATCGAGAGTCGTCACCTGTTTCGAAACTCCCCCGGCTGACGACACCTGATGCAGCGGTCCATTGCTGACCGGAGCAAAGACAATAATACCGTTTTTATTCCACGCACCTCCGCGTCCCGATGGTGCATCACAAACAGTAAATGAGGGCCCCCCTTTTGCATCGATCTTCTTCAATTTCCCGTCTGCAAAATATCCAATCATTCTGCTGTCGAAGGACCAGAACGGATAGGTTGCATTGTCAGTACCGGATAATGATAATGCCGTGGGGGAGTTAATAGAACGGACCCAGAGATTTTCTTTGCCGAGGGAATCCGTCGCCACGAATGCGATCGTTGTGCCGTCAGGCGATATTTCGATGTGTCCACCGTTGGTGGATGAGAAAATAGTCCCATCAGATGTTTCGAACGAGAGACGCATCAAGTCCGCATCGGATTTGAAAAACAGAAAATTCCAGGCCAATGACCCAATAAACAGCACCATGGCTGCCGCAGCAGTAATCTTCCACGCATCCACTTGGAACGCTTTCTTCTGCGGAACCGTTTCGTATTCCGTTGTCTTTGGTGTGAGCATCGAACCAGACGAAATCTGGCTTTTTCGCACGGCAAGAATTCGGCTGGCCGTCTGACGGCTGGATTCGCGTTTCAATTTGCGGAGATCTTTCACGATCTCTTTTGCGGACTGATATCGCTCATCCGCTTCCTTCGCCAGGCATTCCAACACGATCGCATCAAGATCCGGCGGCAAGTCTGGTTTCACAATGGTGATCGGCTCCGGATCGACATTAACGATCTCATAGATGATCGCAGTTTCATGGACTCCCTTGAAGGGAGATTGTCCGGAAAACAATTCGTAGAGCAGAACACCGAATGAAAAGATGTCCGTGCGATGGTCGACATTGAATCCCTGCACCTGCTCCGGCGACATGTAGCCCATGGTGCCGACCGTATTCCCTTCCCGTGTCAGCCGGGTAACTCCCTGCAGTTTTGCGAGACCAAAATCCATGATCTGCACCAAACCGTCCTTCCGCACCATGACATTTTCGGGTTTAATATCGCGGTGGATGATCCCTTTCTCATGTGCTGCAGCCAGCGCTTCGGCTACCTGTATACCGATCTCAATCGACTGCTTAAACGAGAGGTTGTTCTTCCGGTCCCGAAGCGTTTCACCATCGATGAATTCCATGGCGATAAAGAGCTGACCCTCATGTTCAGCGACATCATAGATAGTGCAGATGTTGGGATGATTCAGCGTTGCAGCAGCTTTCGCCTCCTGCATGAACCGCTGCCGGTCGGCATCCGACGATCCGACATTCTTCGTCAAAAATTTCAGAGCGACAAAACGATCCAGTTTGGTGTCTTTTGCCTTGTAGACAACTCCCATTCCGCCTTCGCCAAGCTGCGACACTATTTCGTACTGCAGCACTGTTGTGCCTATCATATAATCTCCGCGAAAACTGTTTTTTTATGACGAGAACCACGCACCCGTGAGACAGCGATACACCGAAGCGGTCATTTCTTCACTTGATGCAAAACTGGATCGTGATGCTTTGTGGGATACCTGCCACCGCACAGACGACGGCAGCAATTCGAAAATACTTCGGGACAACGTGTGGAGCGTCTGTTCTCCTAAAGAGGAACCGAGATCAATCGTTTCATCCCAGAAGGATATGATATTAAACTCATTCTCTTTTCTGAGTAAGATGATATGGATGAAAACTTTTTGGGTGTTGAATTTGGGGACAATTTTTGTGGTAAAGATCTCTTGAAATTCCTGTACCCGATCTGCCTGCACAGTCAGCGTAATAACCTTCACGGCGTAAGGAGTGATGTTAAATTTAAGATTGTACGTTTTCTCAGTATCGCTCTCGTCGAATCCTTTTACAGATGGATTGAGCTGGACAGGAGTATACTCTATGGAAAGATCGTCAGTGAGTTTCAATTCCCAGTCGTTGGATTCTTCATAGAAGGAACGGAGTGATTCGACCAGCTGTTTGAAGACGCCGCTCTTCTCGTATTCGTCGGCGAGTTGTTTGGATTCCCAGATCGTCAGCGAAATGCAGTCTTTGGTATCGGTGGTATTTTGGAGCAGGGTGGCAAAGCAGCACCCCGGCTGATGTTGCAGCGCTGTGATAATGTTGCTGTCATATTCACGGGCAAAGACGACCGAGTCTTCAGCCCGTACGACCATAGACACCATGCGAAGAAACATAGCATTTCCTCCAGGGAAGAAGAGCTACAACATTCGGTGCGTGTGAATTATTGAATCCTTTTAACCACCATCATGGTAATATCGTCGGATTGAGGATGTGCGCCCGCATGTTTCCGGACCTCAGTGACAACAGTATCGATAATCTCTTCTGCGGTTTTGTTCTTATGTTCGAGCAGCAGCGCTTGCAGTCGCTCTTCCCCAAATTGTTCGTGGTTGCCGTTCATCGCTTCGCTCACACCATCCGACTGGATGACCAGGATGTCGCCTGGTTGGATGGGCACTTCTTCGTCCTGATAATTAGACTGCGGTATCAATCCGATCATCAGTCCGCCAGTTTTTAATCGCTGAATTTCATTATCGTTGTTGATCAAGAACGGCCAGTCATGACCCGCGTTCGAATAATGGATACTGTGATGACGAATATCGATCACACCGTAGAAGAGCGTTGCAAATTTTTCCGGGCTGGTACTTTCGTACAGTAGTTTGTTGGAACGCAAAAGACACTCCGATGGCTGTTGGGAAACCAGTGTCTGTCCGCGTAATGTTGCTTGAAGATTTGCCATCAACAAGGATGCCGGAAGTCCTTTTCCGGAGACATCGCCGAGACAGAGCGCCATCCTTCCGTCATTCATCGGAATGAAATCAAAATAGTCCCCACCAATGGATTGCGCTGCAATGGTGCGTGCATGAATATCGTAGCCACTTAGTCCGGGGTTGCTCCGCGGCAGCAGATCCAATTGAATCTTCGCCGCAAGACCGACCTCCTGTTGCATTTTGATGTACAATTTTTCTTCCTCGATCAGCCGCGCATTCTCCACCACCTGTGCGGATTGTGCCGCGATGATAGCCAGAAGCCGTTGATCCTCGGTGTTGAATGACTGTCCATCCTTTTTATTATAGACCGTCAGCACTCCGCGCAATTCCGATTTCACAATCAGCGGCACACACAACAGCGTTTTGATATTGTCATCCCATTGCACGCCGCGGAACCGCGGATCAACTCCGGGATTATCAACGCTCAGCGGTTTCTTGTTCAAATGCATCCAACCGATCAATGCCTGGTGCATGTGAAATGCAGGCGCTCCAGCAGAACTGACCATGGTACGGATGAGTGTCTTCATCGACTTCTGTTCTTCTTCCACCAGAGTGATGACGCCCTGTTCGGCATTCACTGCACGAATGGATTTCCGGATGAGAGTCTGCATAATCTCTTCGGCATTCAATGATGCACTAATGGCGCGGGCGATGTCATTGAGGATGGAAAGTTCTTCCACTGCACGACGCAACCTGCGTACTTCATCCTGCAGTGCATCCGCCGGGATTGTAGGTTGAGGTTTTTCGATCATAGGAAATGAGAAAGGATAATAATAGTGTGCAAAAGTAACGTTTATCCAACACTAATCAAAGATAAATTTATCTTATTTAAAATTGATTTGCTTTCTCCTGAAGATTGGATATCTTTGCCCAGCCAATTTGTTGAAATTATTTACACTAACCGGGGAGGAAGTATGAACATCAAAACAACGACGATCGATGATGGGAATGTAGTGATATTGGAGCCAAAAGGATCACTCATTGGCGGTGCAGAAACAGATGAATTAAAGAATACGCTTCATTCACTTATGGAAAAGGGGAAATTTAGGATAATCTTGGATTTTTTCGGAGTAGAGTATCTGAATTCATCGGCAATTGGTGTTCTGACGGTGTCCCATACAACTCTTTCAGCCAAAGGGGGAAAATTGATCCTCTGCAACGTGAATAAAGGTATTTCCAACATTTTTCTTGTGACGAAACTTTCAACGATTTTTTTAACGGAAGACACTCGTGATGAAGCCATTCTGGCAATGGGAAAATAGTTCTTATACTTAAACTGAAACACTTGGAAACAAAAGTCCCCGACACAGATCGGGGATTTTTTTGGCACCTCGTCGTCAGTTAATAAGCGGTAAGTCAATACTGCAATTGTACTGTCGCTGGCAGCGACTTGACGACAATATAGCCGTTCTTCGGATGAACAGATGTTCCGTTTATCATAGCGCCTGATAACGGTGCAACAAGAAGAGACGTTGGAATCATTATCGGATTTTTCATTCCAATGATTGTTCCGGAAATATGAAGGTTGACGATTCCAGATTGTTGAGGATCGATCGTATACGACAGAATCCCATAATGCGTTGGAAGATTTTTCACTGTTAATCCTTCCCTCACCCACGAATCCTTTAATCCCGCACCAAGTACGATTGTATGATCAGTATCAATCTCATAAACAAACATGGCGCGGATGGCATTGATATAGTCCGAACCGACCCAGGTATGTGGCATGTCGCCGATAAACCGCATGGTACGATATCCGTTTGCTACAACTTCTGCCCAGTGGTTCCATCCTTGAGGACGCTGATCTTTCATAAAGTATTCCAATGCGTAGTGCGCCCTCTCTTTTTGTCCCAGATACACAAATGTTCCCACATTACGAATCTCATACGGCGTATAGGCATCCCAAGTAATTTTTCCTTCTGCACGGTTCACAAACCATTCGAAGTATTTATTAAATGTAGCATTGAACGCCGGTTGAGGAACAAACTTCATCTCACCATTCGGGAAAAGAGCTATTGAGGTAGATGTTGCATCAAAATCGCCTTTTTCAACACAACCCGGGATATACTCAATGTTCCTGTTCTTCATTGCGAGCACAATTGATCCGTACAGATCTGACCGAAACGCCTTTGCAAGACTATCATACTCGTGTGCAATAGCAGATTTCCCAAGTACTGCCGCCGCTGCGGCTGCATCCTTCATTCCTTTCAGTACAAAAAAATTATCCCAATAGGAATGCATCGCTTTATCGGAGTATCCTTCATGACTGATCGATTCTGTCACTAATCCATAGTACGCACGCTTTTCGCTATCTCCTTCTTTATATTCCGGCGTCATTCGTTGCGCACGTAACGATTGGATGAACTCAATCGCATGTACGATCGTATTCCACCGCGCGCGAAGGAATGTCGTATCGCCGGTGAAGCGAAAATATTCCATGCAGGCAAAGATGAACTCTCCATGACTGTCATGTTCTGGAACGGGATCCGGTCCCCGCGTATCCACAACACACGGTACGGCACCGCTTTCGTACTGGTATCCGGAATACCATTCAAGGTATTTCTTCGGTTCGTCCGTAATACCGAGTTTTAACAATGCGTCAGATGTCATCGATCCATCCCGAATCCACGAACGCTCATAGGAACGCGATCCGGGTTGAAATCCATCATTGTCCTTGTTAATTAGGATGTATGCCAAATTACTTCTGATACGATCAATATAATGTTGTGCTTCGGCATTTACCGTAAATTCAACGGTGTTAAGCAGTTTTTTCCATTCGGATGTTACGGCAACAAACGTATTCTGAAATTCTTCCTGCGTCGGCTGCGAATGAATCCAACGATTCCCTTCGGGAGTGAATGGCACTGCCGCAATCACTACCAGTGAGTCTCCCGGCGGAAGATCGAATGAATATTGAAATGCGCCGGAGGTCATGCCGTCCTTTTGTTGTGTTGACTGAGAGGAAGGAATGGACTGACCGGAAATATACTCCGTAATGTCCCCCTGCTCAATGGCAGTGGCGCCGGAGGCAGACGGCGATCCTGAAACAATAACAGTTTTATTCCCGACCGCTGCTTGATAGAGTGAAAAACTCATATCAGGTGTTTTGGCAAATCCCCCATCGTAATTCAGCCATTGGGAAGAGGGATTAACCTGAAACGGCCGGAGAGCAAGATACAACGATCCTTGTTGTCTCTTTGTTGAACTGTTTTTTACAATATATCGCACCATTAGTGCCGAACGATTCGGCTCGCCGGCTGCAAGAAGAGTTATCCGCAATGAAAGCTCGTCGTATGTTCGCATTACAGTCGGGACCGGCAGATAACGATCTTCCAATGATTGGGTGATGGTACTATTAGCCCAATGAAGAACTTTGTTCCCTTTTTTTAATGTAATAAACGGTTCCAACGAAAATTGTTGTTTATCCACTTCGAATGCGCCGTCCTCACTAAAAAGAGCTTCGCGCAAATCTGAAGGAACTCCCACAACTGTCCAATATTGCTGCTGATGAAGAAAATAGCGGGGAAACATTCCTGCCGGTGCGGCTGCGGCGAGACGTTCATAATATTGATTTGGCGAAGAAAGAGACTCGCTTCCGATGACAGTAAATTCGGACAAGCGGAATGGTGCACGGGCAGCATTTTCTTTCAGCTGCAGTCGGATGAATTGCGCTTCGGATTCCGGAAGATAGTGCAGCGTTCGTCCTGTCTTTCCGTTGACAATAGAACAGAGTGTATCGAAGTGTTTTCCGTCCACCGAACCCATAACGTCATACGAAACGGATTTCAACGAGCGGTCCCAGTTCAATTGAACTGCGCCGAATTCCTTTTCATACTTCAGATTTAGTTCCATCCATTCATCGTTACCGGTAGCGCTGATCCACGTAGCATTCTTTTTCCCCAAGATCGCAGCGGGTGGATTCCCTTTTTTATAGGACGATGCAGTCACGGCTGCCTGAGGAATAATCGAGGGAGGCATTGGAACAGTTGTTATCGTGATATCATCGATCCAGACACTTCCCTTTCCTCCAGAGCCTGCGGTGACAACAATTTCCATGCGGGATAATTTTGACGGCGACGGTGCATAGGCAGTTCCCCACGCATATCCCAAATGCCTTTTTTTGATAATAATCTTTTTCCACTCTTGCGGATAGACGTAATTCTTTGAATTCACCCACCAGATATTTTCTCCCGAACTGTCATTGCTGATTTTCACTTCAAAATTATTTACCGGCACAGTTGCCTTCATCATGAACGATATCTCATAATTGAGCGGAAGCGGTTCATTGAATGTCCGCACGACTCCCCCGTAACCGGATCCTTTTTGGAAATTGATATCAAACTTCAGCACACCGGTGTCACTCCATTGACGAACTTCCACTCCGGCTGATTGGAATGAAGCCCACGGTGACGCATCATTGCAGTCATCAAGAACGTGAGAACGGCGGGAAGATTGTGAAACCAGAAGTGAAGTGATAACAACGAGGACTGCGAATATTTTATTCATACGATCACCGTAATTCGGCATGAACAATGATACTTCAAAGAAATCGGGAAATTTGTCCGCGAAGCAATCTTATTTTTTATTCTTTTACTCCACCGACCATAATTCCGCGTACATAATGCCGCTGGAAGAGAAGGAAAAGTGCAAGCACAGGAATTATTGTGACTACCGAACCTGCCATCATCAATTCCAGATCAAGGACATGTTCCCCCATCAGGCTGGCGAGACCCACTTGCAGCGTGTAGTTCGATTGATCTGTCATAATGATCAACGGCCACATGAAATCGTTCCATGTTCCCATGAACGTGAACAGCGCAAGAGTGAACAGAATCGGTTTGCAAAGCGGAAGGATCACCGTGCGATAAATCCTGAATTCACTTCCGCCGTCAATTCGGGCTGCTTCAATAAAACTGTCCGGAATAGCCAAAACAAACTGGCGGATCAGAAAAATACCAAAGATACTCGCCATGCCGGGAATGATTGCGCCGACATAGGTATTGACAAATCCCATCGTCTTTAACATAAGGAACAACGGCAGCATCGTCACCTGGGCAGGGATAATCATTCCAGTCAATAGAGCGCTGAAGAGTTTATCTCTTCCCTTAAAATGATATTTAGCAAAAGCGAATCCGGCCATTGAGTTCAGCACCGTTGAGATCAGCGTCACCGCGCTGGCGATAATGAAGCTGTTCAGGAAATACCTTCCCATATTCAGCCGATCGGTGAGTGCACGATAATGTTCGAATGTAAAATGTTTCGGAAACATCGGCGGGGGGAATGTTCCTGCTTCTCCGGAGGACATGAACGAAGCAGACACCATCCACAGCACCGGAGTAATTGCAGTCAATCCGACAAGGAACAATCCCGCATTCAGCGCTATGGAGGTGAATCGTTTTTTCATCGCTTCATGCTCCTTTGCAGCAGCATCTGAATCAATGTGAAGAAGAGAATAATCAGAAAAAGGACGAAGGCGATTGCAGCAGCATATCCCATGCTCCACCACCGGAATCCTTGCTCATACATCAACAACACGATACTTGTCGTTGAGTTCAGTGGTCCTCCCTGCGTCATCACGTACGGTTCTGCGAAGAGCTGGAAGTATCCGATAATCGTAATCATCACAACAAAGACTGTTGTCGGTTTCAACATCGGCAGTGTAATCTCTTTGAATTGCTGGGACCAGTTTGCGCCGTCCAAATGCGCCGCTTCGTACAGATCTTCAGGGATGTTCTGCAATCCTGCGATGAAGATCAACATGTTGTATCCGAAATTTTTCCAGACTGCCATGATGATAATTGCGGGCATGGCCAGCAGCGGATCTCCGAGCCAATCCACAGGCGCTATACCGATGGTCGAGAGCAGATAATTCAGCAGACCATGGGCTGGATGATACAGATAGCGCCAGATAATCGCGACTGCAATCAAGCTGGAAACAACCGGAAGGAAATAGATCGTCCTGTATAACGATTTAAACTTCGCCAGTTTTGAATTCAGCATCATCGCCGTTCCAAGCGATACTGCAACGGATAGCGGTCCGCCGATTAAAACAAAATAAAAAGTGTTTCGGAGTGCCTTCCAAAAAAGAGGTGTATCAAGAATTCTCAAATAGTTCTGAAATCCGATAAAACGGATATACTCCCAATTACCCAGGGAATAGATATCAAAGTCCGTAAAGCTCAGCACAAATGCCGCAAGGACGGGAATAACAAAGAATATTCCAATCACCACCATTGCGGGTGATAGGAATATCCATGCTGCCGCCGTGCGTGCATTCGATCTCATTGTTTGCTCAAATTTGGCATTTAATATTTAATATTCTGTTACAAACCTTTCTCAACCATCCACCGCCGTTTTTCCAGCATCACGTCCACTTCTCCATCGAACTGTTTCACAGCGGCGTCCACCGTCATTGTCCCAGTTGCGATGTACTCTACATAAATCTGCAGTCGAATGACAATTTGTTCCCACTCCGGCACCTGCGGCAGCGGATCGACACGCTGTAATTGCTGATAAAATGCTTTTATATATTTATTTGAAGCCAACGCCGAATCATTCCATGCCGATCTGCGAGGCGGAAGATTCCCGGTAATCTTATAGAATTCGATGGATTGTTCAACCGAAGTCAGGAATTCAATCAGTTTCCACCCTGCTTCCTTATGTTCGCTCTTCCGGAACAGGGCGAGGCTTGTTCCCAGCGGAAGTGAAACACCGGGCGATAGAGAATCCATTGAAGGCATTGGTGCGGTCATCCATTCATTTTGCAATTCCGGCGCAATGCGGCGGTTGAATTCACCGATGTTCCACGGCCCGGTGATATACATGGCAATCAACCCCTCCGAAAATGAATTGTAGAGGTTGGTAATCAACTGCATGCCGGAGGGAGAATATTCTTTCCTGTACATGTCGGACAACAACGAAAACGCTTTCGTGAATTGTTCTCCTTTGAAATTCCCCTGTGAATCTTTGTTCTTCAAGAAATTGCCGCCCGACTGCATTCCCAATATAATTGCCGGAACCCACTCGTTCGTCGGCAGAAAGAACGGATAGCAGATCGCATTTCTCGCTTTTGCCTGCTGTTGAATAATCTTCGAAGCTTTCAACACCTCAGTCCATGTTTTCGGAAATTCGGTGTATCCCGCTTGTTTTAAAATATCCTTCCGGTAATACACCACCCGAGTATCGACGTACCAGGGTACGCCGAAGAGCGTAGAGTCCAAAATATTTGTTTTCAGTACTCCAGGAAAAATGTCGCTCAAGTCAACCAAGGTTGATTGTTTGACGTACGGTTCAAGCGGCTCAAGAGAATTCAGCACCGTAAATTCCGGCAGCCAGGTATTTCCCAATTGACAGACATCGGGAGTCGAACCCCCTGCATAAGCCGTCAATAATTTCTCATGTGCCGCCGTCCATGGTATCTGCTGCACTTCCACTTTAATCGTGGGATTTCTGCGTTCAAACTCTTTGATAAGTGATTGCACCATCTCGCCTTCATTTCCCATCCCCCAGAATTTAATGGTGGTGATCCTTTCATCCTGACGTGTACAACCGGATGCGAGTAAAATGAAGGCCAGGGCAATATGGTACAATCGACGAATCATTTGATTGAGGTGATCCACGAATGACAATAGTCCGCTACCTCTTCCCATCCTTGCTGTCCACAAATGTAATGCGTGCGGCCGGGAAATACTTTAAAGTCCCGTTTACTGCCGGAATCTTTATAGGCAGCATAATTTTTTTTGTTCAACGACCAAGGGATGATGTTATCCTTCTCGCCGGCAATGAACAGCATCGGATTGTGCGGCGCCTTGAAATTAATAGCACCATCGCTGAGAGTACTGCTGCGGGGGATGTTTCTACTTTCCGGAACGACAAACAGTTGATATTCTTTTTTTGTC
Source organism: Bacteroidota bacterium (assembly GCA_041665225.1). Taxonomy (GTDB): domain Bacteria; phylum Bacteroidota; class Ignavibacteria; order UBA10030; family UBA8401; genus UBA8401. The sequence continues at coordinate 4,245 of JBAYJG010000047.1, read as the reverse complement.
TCTTCCATCGACATGGTATTGCAAAACGCATAGTGAAACCATTCCACGGACGGCAGGCACACGCTGTTCCCTTTCAATGGATTGATTGTCGGGAAATTCGCTTTCAAAAAACTCCATTCCAGACTGAAGATCCCTTTTGGCGGCGCGGTGTCAATACATATACCTGCGCTTCCCCTGCCGGAGGCAATCAGTTTCTGCACTACCAATCCTCCCATCGAGTGTCCGATCAGGATCGGTTTCTCCGGCAACGTGTCGATGAATGCGGAGAGATGAACGACGACTTCTTTTAAAGTCACGCTGCCCAGTCGCGGATCGCTGTTTTGCCGCAATGCGTTCGGATCTCCGTCATGATACGGATACGCAGGTACATGACAAGTATAGCCTTTCGACTGAAAATATTCTGCCCATCGTTTCCAACTGTTCGGATTTTGGAAGAGTCCATGAATAAACACAATGGTGCGGGATTGCGGCATGCTATTCTCCTACTGTATATTGTGACTGGATGCAGTCCACAGAGTTTCCTCCCACAGAAACTGTGAACGTCCCCGGTTCAATGACGCGTTTCATTGAGAGATCATAGAACGACATCATATCGGGTGATAGTGTAAATGCAACTGTTTTCTTTTCTCCGGGATTCAATGAGATCTTCTTGAATCCTTTCAATTCCTTTACTGGACGGGTGACCGAAGCGACATCGTCGCGCAGATAAAGTTGCACAACTTCCTCTCCGCTTCTCTTTCCGGTATTTTCGACATCAACAGAAACAGTGAGAGTCTGGCCTTTAGTGATATTCGTTGCCGAAAGTGTAAGATTACTGTATTGAAAAGTCGTGTAGGAAAGCCCATAACCGAATGGAAAGAGCGGTTCATTTGGTGAATCAATATACCGGGATGTATATTTATCCGTCTCAGAAAACGGCCTGCCACTATTTTTGTGATTATAATAGTGCGGAATCTGTCCAACATTTCTCGGAAAAGTCACCGGAAGTTTACCACTAGGATTCACATCGCCAAACAGAACATCGGCAAGTGCATTGCCTGTTTCTACGCCGAGATGCCACGCTTCTACAACGGCAGCAACGTGTTCAGTCTCCCATTGGATTGTCAGCGGTCTGCCGTTCATGACGACAAGAATCACCGGTTTCCCTGTTTTTACCAGTGCTTTTAACAACTCCCGCTGCCTGCCAGGAAGGTCGAGATTTGTCCTGCTTGCCGCTTCACCGCTCATATGCTGCGATTCGCCTAGCACTGCTACAATCACATCGGCTTGTCGCGCAGCTTTTATTGCTTGTTCAATTCGAGCACCGGAGTCTGATTCAATTTCACAACCCTTTTCATAAATCAGTTTTGCTGTTGGTCCCAGCTTCGATCGGATTCCATCAACAACGGAAACAATGATATCTGGTTTATCCGTCCACGCCCAGGTTCCAAGCAGTTCCCGTTTGTTTTCATTACCGGCAAGAGGTCCGATTAACGCTATCGTCTTTGTTTTTTTAGAAAGTGGAAGAGATTCATTTTCATTTTTCAATAACACGATAGATTCCCCGGCAATAGTGCGAGCAAGGGCTCGATGCTGTGAAGAGAGCAGTACGTTCGGTCCTTTGGAAGGATCGCTGTTGCGGTACGGGTGATCAAACAATCCATAGGCGAATTTCACCCGCAGCACGCGGCGGACCGACTCATTCACAATTGTTTCTGAGATCTTCTTCGAACGGACGGCGTCTATCATTTCGTTCATATAGATTCTGCTCACCATGTCCACATCCACACCGGCATTCAAACCGATGATGCCCGCTTCCGTCCTGTCTTTGGCGATACGATGATTGATCAGTTCCTGAATGGAAGTATAATCGCTCACTACGAATCCGTTGAATCCCCATTCGTTGCGCAACACATCCGTCATCAACCAGCGGCTGCCGGAACTCGGATCTCCGCCGATTTCATTGAGTGCGCTCATCAATGTCCACACACCGGCATCGACCGCAGCTTTATAGGGCGGAAGATAGACTTCCCGTAAAGTCCGTTCGGAGATATCAACAGTATTATAATCTCTTCCTGCTTCTGCTCCGCCATAGGCAGCAAAATGTTTGGCACATGCTAAAATACTTCCATCGTCCAGAATGTTCATTCCCTGAAATCCCCGAACACGCGCAGCCGCCATCACTGAACTGAGATAAGGATCTTCTCCTGATCCTTCCGCAATTCTTCCCCATCGCGGGTCGCGGGCAATATCCACCATGGGCGCATACGTCCAGTGTATTCCTACAACGGATGCTTCGACAGCAGCCATGTGCGCGGACTGTTCTACAAGGGAAAGATTCCAGGAACTTGCTTCGGCGAGCGGAATTGGTGTAATCGTTGCAAGGCCGTGAATCACGTCATAACCGAACAACACGGGAATGTGCATGCGAGATTGTTCCACCGCAATGCGCTGGATCCTTCCTGTTTCTTCGGCTCCCATAACACCAAGGAACGATCCGATCTTTCCCTGACGCAATAACGCTGTCTGTTCCTCGTTGAGTCGTTCTGTTTTGTCATCATACCATGTACCGCCGATCTGGTTCAACTGACCGAGCTTTTCCTCGAGTGTCATCAATCGGATGATCGAATCGATCTTCGCTTCTATTGGCGGCGAAAGAGGAATCGACTGCGCACTAAGACGTGCGAAGAAAAACAACAATAGAATGAAATGAAGTTGAACGATCTGTCTCATGAAACCGTATTATTTTTTATGTTGAAGAAACCAGTCATATAAGCTCGGATTCGCATACGTTACATCCCATGCATTATGATTGGCTTCCGGATAGAGTGTAAATTGAACTTTTTCGCTCCCGTATTTTTTCAGGAATTGCACCATCTTTTCGCTTTCAGACGGAGGGACGACATCATCTTTCGCTCCATGGAATACCCACACCGGAGTATCTTTCAATTTGCGGATATCTTCCAGTATTCCCCATCCACAGACCGGTGCGATCGCGGCAAACCGTTCTGGATGGGCAATGGCAAATTTCCATACACCCAATCCTCCCATGCTGACTCCCGTAAGATAGACTCTATTCGTATCGATCGGCAGTCGCTCCAATACTTCGTCCAGCATCACATTCAACGCCTCGGCATTCCACCGCTCTCCTTCTGCACATTGCGGCGATACAACAATAAACGGGAATTCCTCTTTTCCTTCCACCACACTCGGCAGACTGTGTACCTTCAATTTGTTCGGATCACTGCCGCGTTCACCCGAACCATGAAGAAATATAATTAACGGCCAACGCTGTGTGGAGGATTGGATATTGTTGGGCACATAAACTAACAGATCGTAACTGACCGTTTTCACGATCTGTTTCTCAACGTGCTGAGTATGCTGTCCGGTCACCATCGTCCAATTCTGTGTTGTACTGCAGCCGATCATTAATATACTCACACTTAGAAAAAGAGTTTTCACGCAGTTGCATTCTCCATGGAAAGTACTGTTTCAGAACTCCTATCAGCATATTCCAACAAATTCAGCAGCAACTGTTGTGCAACAGGATCCGGCCGGCGTGCATACATCGAATCGGATTCTACTCCTTTTTTCAATCTTCCTCGCAACTGCAGCCGGGAGAGAATGATTTTCCCCTTGCCGAATTCGACTTCAGAAGCTGCGGTCACTTTCAAGCCAATTCCACAGCTGGCAAGTCGTTTGGAAGGAAGAGAAAAATCGACATCATATTGTGAAACGATCTCGCCGCCATATGCTCCATTGAAAAATTTTAAATGCTCTTTATCAATATTTTTCCATACAGGGTGGGTATGGTCCTCGGCAAACACATAGGAGTCATATCCGCCCTTATCAGGATCAGCCCGGTGCGAAATGCGAAGTTCGATATCGCCGACGACCTTCGTGGCTGCAGTCCCAACGATTCGATATTCCGGTTCGATCAACACGACGGTGCCGCCAGCTTGGACAAATCGGGTCACTTCATCTTTCGATTGTTCATAGATCCTCTCTCCAATGATATTCCCATGCAAAATCATTACATCAGTCTCATTCAACCTCCCGCCGGAATATTGAACGACGGGAATTCCACGGTCAACAAGGAAACCCGTAATCTCTTCGGAAGGATCATACACCGTCGCCGGATGACTGAGTTTCGGCAATTCCACTTCCCTAAACGTTATCACCCTCTTTTCACTGTACGCAGAGACATTATCATGCTCGATTAATTCTGCAAACACTTTCCACCGCCCCGGAACATTCGGCATTGTC
>JBAYJG010000046.1:0-15037 GCA_041665225.1 Bacteroidota bacterium | reverse complement strand
CGCCGGCAGCAGCATAGCGAGCGGCGGTGGAACCGGCAGGTCCTGCACCAACAACGATTATATCATAGTCAAATTGTATCATCAAAACGAGACCGCATTGTTTAACATAAGAGGAGTTTCTTTCGGCAGGAGATCTACACCTTCGCGATGAAATTCAATCACTTCCCACGGACATGCCCAGACGCATTTGCGGCAATTTGTGCAACGTTCTTCAATGATTGCTATTTTGGATTCCATCAATTCAATGGCGTCTTCTGGACACACACCCACACAGCAACCGCAAAAATCGCATTTGCCGGGAGTAATATGAATCATCAAGTGCGGTTGCGGCATTATTGTATTCCTAATAATTCAACTTCAAAAATCAATGTAGCGTTCGGGGGAATCACTCCACCGGCACCTTGTCTTCCATATCCTAATTCCGGAGGAATAGTGAATTTGCTTTTGCCTCCGAGTTTCATAGTCGCAACACCGTCATCCCACCCCTGAATTACCTGTCCGACTCCAAACTGGTATTTAAATGGTTGACCTCTGTCCACAGAACTGTCGAACTTGGTGCTATCTGTAAGCCAGCCAGTATAATGGACCGTGATAATTTGTCCCTCTTTTGGCGAAGCCCCTTTCCCTTCAACGATTACTTCAACATTAACACCAGATTTCGTCATAAAATTCTTTCTTCCGCAGGATGAAATGAAAATTGCTGATAAAAGAGCTACAAAAATCAGTAGTTTTTGCATTTGGTTCCTAAATTTTATTCAAAATAATGAAAAGATGCCCTACTTCCAAAAACAATTCCTTTTCTACCCGATTCATTTAAAAAAGAAACTCCATTCGATCATCGAATGGAGTTATAAACACAGGTAAAAATTCAAAAATTACTTTTTGCCGAGGATCGCATCTTTTGCAGCTTTTGCGACTTTGAATTTTACCACTTTCTTTGCTGGGATCTGGATCGTTTCACCAGTTGCAGGATTGCGTCCCATACGAGCTTTGCGATCAACAAGCACTAACTTTCCAATACCAGGAATCGTGAATTGGTTCACCGCTTCTTTGTAAGCCAATGTTGACAATTCTTCAAAGAATTCCGTTACAACTTTCTTCTTCATTCCAAATTTATCTGCAAAATGGCTTGCGATTTGCGATTTCGACATTGCTTTTCCCATACGAACTCCTATATTTAGTGAATTGGAAATGTTATTTAGTGTAACTCTCTAATCAACTGTTGTAAATATATATTATTCATAAGGGAGTGTCAATACTTGTTTAAAAAAATCTTATTTTATTGGGGTTTTTTGATTAACGTCAAAAACCACGCCAAATCATTGAGGATTTTTTCTACAAAAAAAACGGCTAAATCAGTTTGATTTCGCCGTTTTAATGTGATAAAATTTTTATCCCTCATGTCCGACAGTTTATTGTGCGCTTGAAACTATTTTATAAAAAACATGAGTGATTTTCAATTTACAGAGTAAAAGCGATGATTGTTGCAGCTAATGCGGACCCAAGAATTGTATAGATATATGATTGATTTGGCAGTTCGTTCTTGACAACCTTTTTACGAAATACAGTAGCAAACACAGCCACATCAACTGCAAGAAGCATTTTTATTCCGATTTTCATGTGATTGATGTCTACAAACAAAAGGAAAAACAGTGCGAATCCTGTGAGCAATTGTGTGTGTGCAGCGGATAACAGAAATAGCGAAAGTTTTTTTTGTATATCTTCTTTCAATTCTTTTCTGACGCTTATGAACAGAGATAGCAAAATTATTGCAGCCATTCCAGCGATGTGAAGAATATAGAGTACATGATGAAGCATTTTTTACCGCCTATCTAAATGATTTATTGATTACAATACAATTTAGCGATAATTTGTTTGAAACCTACGGCGAAACTTATGTTTGAACAAGAACTTGAAAGTATACAGAAACTCACCATCAATAATACGATCGGGAATACTGATTCCATTGCATTAAAGACGATATTGGAATCGAACATTCCTCCGAACATAAAAAGTTACTTTCGGGGCGAAGTAGAATGGCTTTTGTACAAAGAAAAACAAGCTGAACATCATTCAACGAAATTCAATTATCTGCAGGATGATGTCCGCCTTCTTCAAGAACAGATGGATATCCTGCTGGTGTTCCATTATTCATTTTCCCGGGATGAGTTCTTAAAAACACTCGATAAATGCGCCCATTTCCTCTTTAACTACTTGTGCCGACCCCAGTGGACACTGGAGAGCTATCTCTTTGAAGAAAAGAACATGTTAAACATCAAAGAATTGGCGCTGAAATTCCGCTTCTGCGGAGATTATCAGTATTATTGGAATATCATTGAAAAATTTCTTACCGGGAAGAATAAGACAGAACTTGAACGGGATGAAGCGGTTCGGTTGTTAAGGAAAATTGATGCTGAAATTGTCAACACTCATTCAGCAGAAGAAATGGCAAAGATGACCATCCCCTTTTTTGAGTTTATCGGGTTCGTCCATCAAAACGCATTGAACGGCGGGCGGGGAGATTTACCAACCCGAGCATTGATGTACTTCTTTGATGATAAGAAACTACAGACAGTCTCCCAACATCTTCAGAAACTCCGGGAACAGGGAAAACAGTCCATGCTCTTTAACGAACTGGTGGAAGCACTGAAGGATTCATTCACTCAAAAGAGTTTTTCCGTTGCAGAAGAAGCAGCTCAAGTGCGGCAGCCGCAAAAAAAGAGTTTTGCATCTCTCCTACTCTCCGAAAAAGATAGACATTCAATCATTAAATCCTTGTTTGGTGATGATGAATCGAAGTATATTGTAGCTATGGAAAAGATCCTCTCTTCCGCGACCTGGGATGATGCCGGATTGTCACTCGATCACTTTTTTACGATGAATGATATCGATCCGTTCTCTCGCGATGCAATCATCCTGACCGATGCACTTCAGTCGTACTTCACGAACCGAAATCCACAATAAGAAAGAGAAGGACCCTTCACACGAACGGTCGCTCACATGTAGTTATGTTTATAGACTCAGCAAAGATCCACGTTAAATCAGGCAAAGGCGGCGACGGTATTATTCATTGGCGCAGGGAAAAATTCATCCCCAAAGGAGGACCGGACGGCGGTAATGGCGGTGTCGGAGGCGATGTCATTTTCCGTGCAGACAAGCAGATCAATACACTTCTCGATTTCCGTTACCATAAGAAGTTCATTGCAAAGAACGGCAATCCCGGAGAAGGCTCCAATAAAGAGGGCCGATCTGCCGAGGCTATCATCATCAAAATTCCGGTTGGTACGCTCATTCGCAATGCTGAAACCGGCGAACTGATCGCAGACATCACCGATGACGGCCAGGAATTTGTCATCGCTAAAGGTGGAAAAGGTGGAAAGGGCAATTGGCTCTTTCGTTCCCCCACCAACCAGGCACCGCGCGTTTGTACTCCCGGAACTCCGGGTGAAGAGTACCATCTGGAACTGGAACTGAAATTGCTTGCCGACATCGGCCTAGTAGGATTCCCGAATGCAGGAAAATCAACGCTCATCTCGACCATTTCCGCTGCTAAGCCAAAGATTGCGGACTATCCGTTCACGACACTTGTCCCAAATCTCGGGATGGTCTATTTCCAGGAGAATAAGAGTTTCGTTGTCGCCGATATTCCCGGACTGATCGAAGGAGCCCATGAAGGAAAAGGGCTCGGCATCCAATTCCTAAAGCATATCGAACGGACAAAAGCACTGCTCTATCTTATCGATTGCACCAGTGAGAATATCAAAAACGATTACAAAGTGCTGGTGCATGAATTGAAAGCATTCAGCAAGGACCTCCCGAAGAAAAAAAGCATCATCGCCATCACGAAGCTGGACATTGCGGATGACGATTTGCGGATGGCATTGAAGAAATTGAAGTTTCCTAAATCCGTCCCCGTTCATTTTATTTCCGCCGCAACCAACGAAGGCGTCTCCAGCCTGATTGAGGCGATGTGGAAAATCGTTGCTAAAGGAAAATGAAACAACAGCGGAAATCAGAACATACCAACCAGGAACAATCAGGCGTCGAAAAGGAATTTGAGAATTCACTCCGCCCAACGGCATTCGAAGATTTTTCCGGACAACAGAAGATCGTCGATAATCTGAAGATCTTCATCGCCGCAGCAAAAAAACGAGGCGAATCCCTGGACCACGTGTTGCTGACCGGTCCGCCGGGACTTGGTAAGACAACCCTCTCGTTCATCATCGCCAATGAAATGGGTACAGACATCAAGATTACTTCCGGACCTGTACTTGATAAGCCGGCCGACCTTGCCGGTATCCTGACGAATCTCAGTGAAGGCGATGTTTTGTTTATCGACGAGATCCATCGGGTGAATGCCGTTGTGGAGGAATACCTCTACTCCGCAATGGAAGATTACCGTTTGGATATCATGATCGATTCCGGTCCAAGTGCCCGGAGCATACAATTATCGTTGCCGCGATTCACGCTTGTCGGTGCAACAACACGTGCCGGATTGCTGACTGCTCCCTTGCGCGCCCGTTTCGGCATTACGAACAGGTTGGATTATTATACTCCGGAAATCCTATTCAACATCATCATCCGTTCTGCCACAATCCTCGGCATTGAAATCGATAAAGACGGTGCAATTGAAATAGCAAAGCGTTCCCGTGGAACGCCGCGTATTGCTAATCGGCTATTAAAGCGGTGCCGCGATTTTGCTGAAGCAGATGAACGGCTGCGGGCACATAACGGCATCATCACCAAAGATGTGGCGCATTATGCGTTGCGCGCATTGGAAGTGGATGAACACGGTTTGGACGATATGGATAAACGGCTTCTGCAAACGATCATCGAAAAATACAAAGGGGGGCCCGTCGGTATCTCCACCCTTGCCGTTGCAGTCGGAGAAGAAGCAGGCACCATTGAAGAGGTCTATGAACCGTATCTGATCTTGGAAGGATTTCTGCAACGCACGCCGCGCGGCCGCGAAGCAACGGAACTCGCGTATAAACATTTCGGGAAACAACGATCATCCTCAAAACAAGACTCGCTCTTTTAAATGCACACGCTTCCCCGTTCATTCTACACCCGAAATACCCTTACCGTTGCAAAAGAACTTCTTGGAAAAATCTTGGTACGCAAAGTCGGCAAAGTCCTTTTAACGGGAATAGTCGTTGAGACAGAAGCATATCTTTACAATGATCCAGCATCCCATTCCTTTCGTGGGATGACGGAACGGTCAAAAGTAATGTTCGGTGAAGGGGGGCATCTCTATGTCTATTTCACCTATGGAATGCACCATTGCGCCAATGTGGTCACACAGAATGAAGGACGCGGTGAAGCTGTTTTATTGAGAGCGGTTGAACCGATCGACGGAATCGATGTGATGATGAAAAACAGGAATGTAAGGAACGAAAATAAAGATGACCGACATCTAGTAGATGCCGGTCATCTGAAGAATTTAACTAACGGCCCGGCAAAATTAGCGCAGGCTTTTGGCCTGACACGTGTCGAGTCTGGCACCGACCTGTTGAGCAATGCAATCTATTTCACTCAAGGGCTTTCAGTCCCGAAATCAAAGATCATCTCCGCCACCCGTATAGGGATCAGTGTTGCCACGGGAAAGAAATGGCGATTCTATCTCAAAGATAATACCTGGATCAGTAAACCGTAAATTTCCAGCCTCAATTATAGATCTTCGCTGGAGTTAAGCGTAATACGAACTCCCGCCCGGCCGTATAAACCACCAAGATTCACAAATTCATCCGATACATTTTCAATATATGTGTAGATATAATCTGCGCCGTACCGGACATCCCCATAGAGTGCGATCTTGTTCGACAGTTCATGCTGCATACCGACTAATCCGAAGATTCCATAGCTTTGTGATAGGCTGTTTTTAATAACCAGCTCCGGACGAACTTTCGTGACATCACTTGATTCAAATCCGTTCAAACCGACAATCATCCCCCCGGCAAAATACGGCGACAGAGATGTTCCCGGGTAATAATATCCGTAGTACATGGAAAATGTCGCCGATGTGATCTCAACATTGCTGACATTAAAAATTGAAGCAGTAATGCTTTTAAAATGCAGGTCTGCACCAATAATGATTCCCTGGCTATAGTTCATATAACCCAAATCAAATGCCGGCGAGGTCGATCCGTTCGCAGCAGAGTAATATCCTCCGCCAATGGAAAGATAATCCGCGTAAAAATCCTGGGCATGCGTCGTCGATACACCTGACAACAGGATTATGAATAAAGCGATAGCCTGTTTCATTTTACAAACACCGCAACTCCAGAGAGTCCCGTCCGGGCTGCCACCGACGATAATTTCGTCAGTCTGGTCATGATCACGGCATTTGCACCAATCTTACCGGCTTTCGTTTTTAAAAGTTGTGCAACCGCTTTCCCGTCCCCTGTTGCATCCACCGCAACGCTGCCGATCACTTCATATTCCTGCGGCAGGTCTCCGGAGTAGATCTTCACCATCGAAGGGTCGACGGCAGATTTTGCTGTTGATCCTTCCTGAATGTAGTGTGTACTGATCGCACAGCCGCTCGCGAGCAGAAGTATGCTGAACAACATAATTATTTTTTTCATAGTCGTTTTCACCCTGAGAAAGATTATTTGAATTTGACGGCAGTGCCGGTGGCTTTGATGGCATTCTGCCAATATCCAGTATCAACTTCCAAACGGAGATTGATAATGGCATCCGCTCCCAACTTTGACGCTTCCACCTTTAATTTATCGACTGCTGGAGCAGCATTTTCACCTGCGTCCGCATCCGCAACAACTTCTCCAAGAACAATGTACTCCTGTCCGGTTTTCGCGGTGGAATACACTTTAACATTTTTGGCGACGGACTGTTGTACCGTCACCGGCGAATCATCTGTTTGCACGTTTGCTACGGATGAACATCCGATGAGCAACACTGCGCATATTGAAACAACCACTATTGTTTTCATACTATCCTCTGAATTGATTCGTATCATTTTGCCGCCGAACGTATTTTATTCGGTCGCGTGAATGTAGGAACAAAATTGGTGTGAATGCAAGGATTAAAATCGAAACTTCAAGGATTCCAGAGCAAGGTGTCTCATAGACTGCAGTAAGTTAATTGGTAAATGAAGCAGTCATGCCGAGGGAGATTTCGTGAAATTCTTTCCCACCAACATACTTGTTGTAACGGTACGTAATGCCGTACGTGTGCTGCGGAAAAAATCCAAAATAACTTTGCCAGGGAGTTTTCAGCCACGCACCTCCTCCCACCGTGTATCCTTTGTTAGGGAAATCCGTGAGAAAACCGGCGCTGACGTGAATCCCCGAAAGAAAGATCTTCCGTCTATCCACAAAATCAAAATGAACATCACGCTTCACTTCGGCACGGAACGGATCTCGAACTTTCGAATGAAGTATGAACGAATAACTGATTGACATCCTCCAGTCCGAAAAAACTCCCGTCATTCTTCTTTCACCGATGCCGACGCCGGTTTCGATGTTCACCGAAGTATAAGCAGCGCCATCCTTTGTAACAATACCAATACTCGGCGGAACGGAACTGATAACCACACCGGCAACTGCAAGCGGGATAATAATTCCCGTCATCGTTGCCAGAGCAATGTCTTCATCTGCGGTAGACGTTGTCACACGTGTTGAATCCTGTCCCTTTGCAAATACATTGAACAGAAGACATGCGAAAATGAAAATGAGAGACCTGTTCATAGGGAAATTACAGTTCATTCTTCAGATATTGACCGGTATAGGAGTGCTTCAATGTTGCAACAATCTCCGGTGTTCCTTCGGCAATAATCGTCCCACCGCCAGATCCGCCTTCCGGGCCGAGATCAATGATCCAGTCAGCAGTTTTAATCACATCAAGATTGTGTTCGATCACAACAACGGTGTTTCCCTTCTCCACTAGTTTATTCAATACCTCCAGTAGCATTTTCACATCATCAAAATGGAGGCCGGTCGTCGGTTCATCCAGAATATAGAGAGTGTTTCCAGTCCCAACTTTTGAAAGTTCCGTCGAAAGTTTCACGCGTTGCGCTTCCCCGCCGGAAAGCGTGGTTGCTTGTTGACCGAGGTGGATATAGCCAAGTCCGACATCGAACAGCGTCTGGATCTTCCGGTTCATCACCGGCATTTCGCTGAAGAAGCCCTGCGCTTCTTCCACGGTCATTTCCAGCACATCCGAAATCGATTTCCCTTTATACAATACTTCCAGTGTTTCGCGGTTGTACCGTTTTCCCCGGCAGACGTCGCATTGCACATACACGTCGGGAAGGAAATTCATCTCGATCTTTTTTACACCGTCCCCTTCGCATGCTTCGCACCTTCCGCCCTTCACATTAAAACTGAACCGACCGGATTTGTAGCCGCGGATTTTCGATTCCGGCAGCTGTGCGAACAGATCCCGGATGAACGTGAACAATCCGGTGTATGTTGCCGGATTGGAGCGCGGCGTCCTTCCGATGGGCGATTGATCGATATCGATCACTTTATCGATATACTCAATGCCTTCGATTGAACGATATGGATACACCTGGATCTTCGTCTTATAAAATTTTTGGGAAAGAATCGGATAGAGGGTTTCATTGATAAGCGTGGATTTCCCCGATCCGCTGACTCCCGTTACACATGTCAGGGTGCCAAGAGGGATACGGAGATCAACATTTCTCAGATTATTTCCGGTGGCACCGCTGATGGAGAGATATTTGGCGTTTCCTTTTCTGCGGGATGCCGGAATGGCGATATTCTTTTTCCCAGTGAGATATTCGATCGTTGAAGAACGATCGCCGACCTTTTTGGAGAGCCCGTTCTTGAATTCCGCCGGTGATCCTGCTGCAACAAGCTCTCCGCCATGTTCACCCGCCCTCGGTCCAAGATCTACGATGAAATCCGAATTCTCCATCATCTCTTTGTCATGTTCCACTACCAGCACGGTGTTTCCCAAATCGCGGAGGTTCTTTAATGAACTGATCAGTTTTGAATTGTCCCGTTGATGCAGTCCGATGCTCGGTTCATCCAGGATATAGAGCACACCAACAAGTTGTGAACCGATCTGTGTGGCGAGTCGGATACGCTGCGCTTCTCCGCCGGAAAGGGTCCGTGCTGCCCGATCGAGCGTCAGATATCCCAATCCGACATCAACCATGAATCCGAGCCGTTGGTTGATCTCTTTCAAGATTGGCCGTGCAATTTCCATCTGCCGCGCGGTAAATGAAAGTGCTGCAAAGAATCGTTGCGATTCCACTAATGATTTTTTCACAATATCGGAAATCATATACCGTGTGCCGCTCTTTTCATCTTCCAGTTGGATCGCAAGATTCTCTTTTCGCAGCCGTCCTCCGTCGCACGAGGGACAAACCTTCGTGCTCATAAAGCTTTCTACCCATTCCCGGATCTTCAATGACGCAGTATCATTATAATATTCCTGCAGCATCTTCATGATGCCGTCGTACCGGTGTTTGTATGTAGATGTCCGCCCCCCAGCATAGGTGTATTCTACTTCGATCTTTTCTCCATTCGTTCCATAGAGCAATTCGTCAAGTGCGGCCTTAGAGAAATTCTTTACCGGAGTGTTGTAATCCAACTTATATCGCTTCAACACTGCCCGCACCTGTGCATAAAACCATGTGGCACGCGGTTTGCCAAGAGGAGCGATCCCTTCTTCTTGTATTGAAAGGTTCGGATTCGGAATGACCAGCGAAAGATCAAAATCCTTTTTCTCTCCTAACCCTTCGCATGCGGAACATGCTCCGCTGGTTGTGTTAAATGAGAATGAGTTTGGTGCGGGTTCTTCATAGCTTGTGCCACAGAGTGGGCAGGAATATTTCTTGCTGAAGAGTATATCCCGTGCCCCATCGTTGACGATTAACACTCCTTCGCCGAATTGCAGCGCTACTTCCACCGAATCGGCAATACGGGAGCGGCTCTCTTTTTTAATCTGGATCCGGTCCACCACCACTTCAATATTGTGGATCTTATAGCGATCGAGTTTCAGTCCCTTGCTGATTTCCAACACTTCATTATCCACACGAACACGCAGGAAACCATCTTTCAGGATCTTCTCAAACAATTCCCGATAATGTCCCTTCCGGCCTTTCACGATCGGTGCGAGGATCTGTATCTTCGTCCCCTGCGGGAGTTTCATGATGGCATCGATAATCTGATCGACGCTTTGACGCTGCACACGGGAGCCATCATGGATGCAAAATTGCGTACCGACGCGAGCATACAACAGCCGGAGAAAATCATAGACTTCCGTCACGGTACCGACCGTTGAGCGGGGATTTGTGCTGACCGTTTTCTGTTCAATGGAAATTGCCGGAGAAAGTCCTTCGATATAATCCACATCCGGACGTTCCATCAAACCTAAAAATTGACGGGCATAGGCGGAAAGCGATTCTACATATCGTCTCTGCCCTTCTGCATAGATCGTATCAAATGCAAGAGACGACTTCCCAGAGCCGGAAAGTCCGGTAATTACCACCAGCTTGTCACGGGGAATTTCTACATCGATATTCTTAAGATTGTGTTCACGCGCCCCCTTCACTACCAGCATATTTTGTTCTGAACTGACCGGCGGAACGGAAGCGGTTTTAGTTTTTTTCATAGAAGACGATTAACGGCATGCAATAATATAACAACCTCATTTTTGGCGAAGTTCAAATGGTAAGATACTGAAAGTTGATCGGAGAGGCAAAGGTTGACTGCAGGAAAGATCACCCAATACGCTGACGCTTGTTCAAATAATGAAGCAGAGCAGTATCAAAAGGTGTCGAGGTGTCCAAAAGAATATAGTCGATGGAATTTTCCCGGCATTCCCGTTTATACCGATCCATGAAACTCTTCATCGCTTCCTGATATGCTTTTTGGATATGAAACGGCTGTGTTGTAAGCATTTCACCTGTCTCTACGTCCTTAAAAACAGCATCACTGCCAAAAGCAAACGTTCGTTCCAACGGATCCAGGATGTGCATTACCAACACTTCGTGATGGTTATGCCGAAAATGTTTCAGCGCCGCCATCACGGATGAAGGATCATCGAACAGATCGCTCAGCACTATCACCAGTCCGCGGCGGGAGATCCTTTCCGCCAGTTGATGCAGTGCTGCAGCGGAATTCGTTGTGGATGCTGGCTGGATCTTTTCGAGCTCGATCAGCACACGGCGCAGATGCTGTTTGGTGGCATGCGGAGGTATGGTCGACCGGACAGAAGAATCAAACAATGTTAATCCCACCGCATCACGCTGCTGGATCATGAGATATGACAACGATGCCGCAATGTAGGAGGCATATTCGATCTTTGTGATTCGCTTTTCTTTTGATGAAGGAAGATCCGAAGCAAACTGCATGGATGCGCTCGTATCGATCACAATATAGGACTTCAGGTTCGTCTCTTCCTCAAACTGTTTCACATAGAACCTATCCGTTTTGCCGTACACACGCCAGTCGATGCGGCGGATTTCGTCCCCCGGCATATATTGGCGATGTTCCGCAAATTCCACACTGAAGCCGTGGTACGGGCTTTTATGCAGTCCGGTGATGAAGCCTTCCACCACGAGACGCGCGCGCAGTTCCATATTCGCTAATTTGGAGACAACTTCCGGACGAAGATATTTCAGTTGAGCCTGCATTCAGTATCTTGTGATATTCTGGTGTTGTTGCAATCTTTCATCCAGCGCTTCATGCACAGATTTCCCCAGGCTTTCCAATTCCAATTTGACTGAAGGAACTAGATCGTGTTTTGGATATTTTTTCAGAAAGTCCTCATAATACCACCGAGCACTGTCGATCATCCGTAAGTTGTTGCCATAAATAAATCCGACAAGAAACAGCGATACCGCAGCCGGCTGAAGGTCCGGATATTTTTCTATGAAGACCTTATAATTATCTAATGCTTCACGGGGATGATTCTGGAACCGGTAGCTTTCCGCTATTGCAAACCGGGCCCATCCCGCATACCGGCCTTCAGGATATTCTTTCAGAATCCGTTCGGAGACAAATCGAGTGGAATCCCAGTTATTATTGTTCTTCGCTTGTTCCACTTTCAGCCATAATTCTTCGTCCGTCAATGTGGAACAGCCGGCATAACCAAGAATAAAAAGTATTGTAACGATCTTCATAGGAATCATATTGTACGTTTCATCACCGCTGCAAAGAAACCGTCCGTATTGTTTCGCTGCGGCAATAATTGAAAATATTTGTTTGGCGCGAGATGTGCAAGATGGTAGCGCTCCAAAACAGAACCGGGCGGAACGATCTCAAACTCGGAATGGTCAGTCAAGAACCGTTCGACGACATCATCATTCTCATGCTTCATTAATGAACACGTTGCATAGACAAGCCGTCCTCCGGGTTTTACATAGCGTGCATTCAACGAAAGGATCGCGCTCTGTTTTGCATGTAATTCTTCGACCATCTCTTCCGTTACCGTCCATTTCATTCCGGGATTCCGTCTGATCGTACCGGTGCCGGTGCACGGTGCATCGACTAATACAACATCCGCCGTACCGGATAAGGACTCGATCACTTCACCCACTTGAATTACCTTCGCACGGATGGAATCGACGCCGCTCCGTCTGATCCGTTTCCGTAACTCTTCAAGACGGAAGGAATGTGTGTCCAGTGCAAAGATTTCTCCGCGATTCTTCATGATCGCCGCCATTGCAAGCGCTTTGCCCCCCGCACCGGCACACGCATCAATCACTTTGGCACCCGGCTTAGGATCAACCAGTAATGCCAGTAATTGACTCCCTTCATCCTGCACTTCAAAGAGTCCGTCCTTGAACGCTTTCAACTGAAAAAGATTTGTTCTCCGTTTCAGGTGCAGTCCCATCGGTGAATATTCTGCCAGATCCGTCTCCAGTCCCTCACCCTGTAATATTCGCTGACATTCTTCCCGTGACGTCTTGATCGTATTCACTCGGATGGTCATCGGCGCCTGTGCATTCAATGTCGCACACAATGGCCCCACTGTTTCCACACCAAACTGCAACGTCCATTCCTTTACCATCCATTCCTGAAGAGAATACGTTGTCGCCGTTGTTTCAATTCCCGACGAAAGAGCAGGTTCCACTGCTGCCTGCCGTGCGATAGCAGTAATGTCATCTGTCGGAAGGTCTATTTCTGTGGAGAGGTCTTCCGGCGTCACCTTCTTTTCGAAGAGCAAATATGCAGCACAGCGGTATCGATGATCGGATCCTTTCTGCGCCTCGGCGAGAATCCATTCGATCCGTTTTTTATGACGCAGCATTCCGTAGACTGTTTCTGCAATAAACCGTCTATCCTTGGAACCGAGATATTTTCGCGCACGGAAAAAATAATCGATGTGTCGGTCTGCAGGTTTTAATGAGACGATAACTTCCGAATACAGCTCGAGTACGTGACCGATCAATGATGCAAGTTTCATACTGTTTGATTACACCTCAATAACATCTACATTCATTTCAGAGGTACGGTAGGCACGGGCCATACGAGGTGTGTTATACGCAACTGAAGGTTTTCCTTTATGGTCCAGAACAATAACACCGCCAAAACCATCCACTTTCTTTTTCATCCGTTCGATCCCGGACCGGGCCGCTGTTTCTCCATCCTTCCCCAACAATTCCATTTGATCGATGATCGTCTTTGCCAGACCAATCTTCATGATTGCCTCACCCCATCCGGTGCACGATACTCCTCCAATGCGAGAATCTGCATAGGTCCCGCTGCCAATCAGCGGTGAATCACCGATCCGGCCGGGATATTTGTTGGGTGTACCACCGGTGGATGTGCCGGCAATAATATTCCCTTCCGCATCCAGCGCTATTGCTCCAACGGTATCGGAAGGAAATGCTCCCTTGAAGGGGTCTTTCGTTGAATATTTCTTTTGCGACTGCAATTGCTTCCAACGCTGTAATTCCCGGCTGATGATCAGATCATCCTTTTTGCACGTAGGAATTCCATGCTCCTTGGCAAATCGCAGTGCACCCATCCCGGAGAGCAAGACATGTTCGCTGTTATCCATGATCATACGTGCGAGGGATATTGGATTAGGGATGTTTTGCACTGCAGCAACAGCTCCACAGCGGAAGGTGGTGCCGTGCATAATACTTGCGTCTAATTCCACTTCGCCGAGGGCATTCACAAACGAACCTCTGCCGGCATCGAATGTCGGGTCATTTTCCATTGACCGTATCGCCTGTTCCACAGCATCGACACCGCTGCCTCCGCTGGACAGTATCTTCCATCCGATTGCGAGCGCAGCTGCAACCCCTTTTTTATGGGATTCAACCATTTCATCAGGAATATCCCAGGCACCGCCATGAATAATTAAGGATATCATTGGATCGAAGGCAATTCGTTAATCATCATGGGTGAAATTTACTTAATAAAAAATATTCGTCCTACGGAAATATTCGAAGTTTACCTCTTTAAAATGAAAAAAGACGGCTGTATGGCCGTCTTTTTTCCTGAAAATTTCCAGTCGTTGTTATTTGCTCCAGGGCAGTGCTGTAAATCGTTTTGGATTGGATTTGGTGATATCTTTTTCGATATCCCGCAATGCAAACAGTATAATGACAGCGACAATAAAGAACAATTCCTGCGGCAGAGCAATAAGTGCGATCGTAAAACTGGAGATCATGACCGCAATGTTAAAAAACAACGTGTAATTCTCTTTCTTCTTCAACTCTTCGGTACCAGCATTATTCATAGCTCCCCTTATGTTGTTTTTGATAGTTCTAAAATACAGGATTATGCTTACCAATCTGTGATGATAATCATCTGAAGGAATATCCGTACATCGGACATAGGTTACCGAATTTTCAGGCATTTTTTTTTAGAATTCCCTATATTGGTGCGGAGTCTATGAGAACCAATAAACCTCACCAATTTCTTTATTACATCTGCATTATTTTAGTATTTTCTGCAGCACTCGTCTATCCTCAGGGACAATCGATCGAGCTCACTCCTCTTTTTTCGGAACACACACGAGGAAATGCTTCCGTCATCAATTTCAAACCGATCAAACGACCGACAATCTGTCTTGTGCTCAGCGGCGG
>JBAYJG010000045.1:0-15076 GCA_041665225.1 Bacteroidota bacterium | reverse complement strand
GCATCGCCGTTCCAGTTTGCCGCTTGGGTTGCGCGCGTAAAATAGCGCTCCGCAATGGAATCGTTTTTGATACCGCGGTATAATACACCAAGGAAAACGTATGGGCGGGCATCTGTGGGATAATTCTTTTCATACTGTTTGAACACGTCAATGGCATCGGGAATAACGGAGGTGTCCCGGATTGTTTGTGCATAAAATGCTACGCCGATCCGCAGATGAGTGTCGGGATCAAGAGAGTCAGCTTTCAGCACCGTCTTCAATTCTCGTTTCGCTGCATTCCAATCGTTCTCCTGCAGATACACATCCGCCAGCGTAGCACGAAGCATAACATTGTCCGGGTTTTTTTCGAGCACATCGGTCAGTACGGTGCGTGCTTTGTCGAATTTTCGGATGCGAATATACATCTCTGCAAGGTTCTGTTTCAACGCCAGATTTCCCGGATCGAGTTTTACCATCTGCTCGAACGCTTCCGCTGCTTTATCATACCGCTGCAGCGTAGAATTCAGTTGAGCGATCTGCAGCATTACTTCCCATGTCGGTCCCTGGCGGGCAATAAGGGATTGGTACAATTCCAGCGCCTCCATCGGTTTTACCCGTTCCAATAATTGGGCAAGGGTGTATGTTGCCGTGGGATTGTTCGGATCAAGTGAAAGAATTGTACGGTATTCGTTTGCGGCCCGTTCGAACTGGCCGGAATTGATGTAGATCTGAGCGAGCACTTCGCGGTATTCCACTTTTGACGGCTCATGGGCGATCGCCTTTGCAGCATTTTCCTCCGCAGGCTGGTACCGGCGCAACTGTGCATAACTTTTTGCCAACGCAAAAAAAATCGCCGGATCGTGGTCGTATCGTAACGCATCCTGGTAATCAAGAATTGCTTCAGCAAATTGTCCTTTGCTTTCTTTCAGCGAACCGTCAATGAACAACTGCATCGCCGTAGAACGGTCCTGCTCGCTGACTTGTCTGGCGGTATGCGGATCACTTTGCTGCACTGCACTTTCTTTCACGGATGAACAACCGGTAAGAATGACAATCAATCCTGCTGCACACAATACTATTCCACGCTTCATCATACTGCAAAAATTCCTTTCTATTATAGTGAAAGATAAAAAATCTTAGAGGGAGTTACAACATGCGAAAATCCGCTGAACCGAGCATTCTTCCAATTTTTTACTATCTTACCGTATGACGAAACAGATGAAGATATTGTTCGTACTGGCCATAGTGTCGACGTCGCCTCTCGTATCGCAACAGCAGAATCGATTCCTTGCTGAACATCTTGCTCTGGGTAATCCCAGCGGGGCGGTTATGGATACACTATCCTCACAAAATTATTTAATGGTGAAGCATCAGTTTGTCCACTCCTACAACCGATTCTCCGGCATTCCGAATTGGGTGGCATGGCACACCGACAGTACGTGGCTGGGACCGATCAGGCGGAGTAACAACTTCCGTGCGGATAGCACGCTGCCGGAACAGTGGTATCATGTGCACGAAGGCAGCTATCGTCATAGCGGTTATGACCGGGGACATATGTGTCCATCCGCGGACCGTACGAATACGCAGGAAGACAACTCCATTACATTTCTCATGACCAATATGATTCCGCAAGCGCCAAACAACAATCAGGGCCCATGGGCTTCGCTTGAGAATTACTGCCGCGATCTGGTGAAGGAGGGAAAAGAGTTGTACATCTATTGCGGCGGCAATGGTGATCTGGGATATCTGGACAGCGGCCGCGTACAGATACCGGAACGGACGTGGAAAACAATTCTCGTTCTGGATGCAGGTGAAAACGATCTGCGCCGCGTGTCAGATTCAACAAGAACCATCGCAGTGATTATGCCGAACACCAACTCGCTCATCTCCAAGGGGGATGATTGGAAATCCTATCGCGTCAGTATCGATTCAGTTGAATCGTTGACCGGATATGATTTTTATTCCCGACTTCTCCTTCCAATCCAATCTTCTATCGAACGCCGCATTGACATGAAATAGCGTGTAACCCTTCACAGTAACGCAACAAAAAAATAATATATTCCGCACTTTACAAAACATGTTGGTTTATATATATTTGCACGTTCGATTTAAACTAATCTATCAACCCCATCAACAACCAAGAGGATACTATGAACAGTTTCTCTCGCGCTCTGGCGGTAGTTTTCACCGCCATCCTCCTTCTCGCAATACCTTCGTGTCAACAGTCTCCCATTGAACCTCCAACATCCGCATCGCAAAAAGTCCCGACCGAGTCAGCGAATCAGATGCACGCTGCCGTGACGGTCTCCGAAACTTTTGAGGCGGGAACCAAAACTGCGTATGCTGTCGGCGATGTCACATTCAGCTCCGGTGTTTGGACGCTGGATGAAGCATTGGTTGGTACTTCCACAAGTGATCCGAAGAACGGAACAAAAAGTGTTCGTACACGCAACAGTGGTAAACTAACAATGAAATTCAACCGGACGGATGGCGCGGGAGTGGTGTCGGTGAAGCATGCAAAGTACGGGACGGATGCAAACTCAACATGGCAACTGTGGTATTCCACCAACAGTGGAAGCACGTGGACGCAGACCGGCGGAACGATTACGACATCGTCCACCACATTGTCAACGGCGTCGTTTACCGTGAATATAACCGGAACAATACGATTTGAAATTCGAAAAACAGACGGAACAACGAACCGTGTGAACTTCGATGATTTTGTGATCAACGACTATGCCGGAAGCGGCGGCGGAAGCACTGCATGGGAATCATTTGAAACCGGTACAAAAACCTCTTATACGACAGCGGATGTTACATTGAGCTCCGGCATTTGGAATTTCAATAACGCACTGCTCGGCACATCCACAAGCGACCGCAAGGTTGGTACGAAGAGTGCCCGCATTCAGAGCACAGGAAAATTAACGATGAAATTCGACCGGACCAACGGCGCTGGCATCGTGACCGTTCAACATGCGAAATATGGAACGGATGCGAATAGCTCCTGGCAGCTCTGGTATTCCACCAATAGCGGTTCAACGTGGACACAGACTGGTTCAACCATCACGACCACATCAACGACACTTGCAACGGCATCGTTTACAGTGAATATTGCCGGCACTATCCGGTTTGAGATCCGGAAGACTACCGGCACCACATCCGTCCGTTTGAATTTTGACGAGGTCAACATCTCCGATTACGCAACGACACCGACAGTAACAGAAGTGGAACCGAATAACACCACGGCGTCGGCGAATCCTGTCGGGACAGTTCCGGCAACGCAGACAGGTTTGGTCAGCACCATTTCCGATGTCGATTTCTTTTCACTCTCCGCAACGTCAACGCAGACTATTTCACTCGGCTTAACAGTGCCTGCGGGTGTGAATTACGATCTTCTTCTTCTCAATTCTGCCGGAACAACAGTGGCAAGCTCTGCGAATGTGGCGGGCGTTTCTGAAAGCATTTCCTATAATTCGACTACGAACGAAACGTATTATATCGAAGTACTGTCAACATCCGGTTCCAGCACATCAACGGCGTATTCGCTCACCGCAAACCTCACTACGTATGGCGGCGGTGGTGGAGGCGGGGGAACCGATACGACGACATCTACTAGCGAACATACGATCCTTGGCAATCCGAGCAATGCCGCCAGCGATGTCAATCTGACAACGAACTATTTGATGGAAAAACCGCAGTATGTCCTTTCCTATTACCGCGACAAAGGGACTGCAAACTGGGTTGCCTGGCATTTAAATGCATCATGGCTGGGAAGCACAGCACGGCAGGATGATTTCCGCGCAGACAATACGCTTCCTGTCGGCTGGTATCAGGTAGGCTCCACAAGTTACAGCGGAAGCGGATACGACCGCGGTCATATGTGTCCTTCTGCTGACCGAACCTCAAGTGTTCCGGATAATTCCGCCACATTCCTTATGACAAACATGGTGCCGCAAGCGCCGAACAACAATCAGGGACCGTGGGCGAATATGGAGAACTATCTGCGCACACTGGTAACTGCAGGAAAAGAGCTCTACATCTATTCCGGCGGATACGGCTCACAGGGTACGATCGACGGCGGACATGTGAATGTTCCCACGAATACGTGGAAGATTGTTGTCGTGCTGGATGAAGGAACGGATGATCTCGGCCGAGTGACAACCACTACGCGGGTAATTGCTGTTGATATGCCGAACAACAACGCGCTTATCAGCCGCACGGCAGACTGGAAAACATTCCGCGTAAGCGTGGATGCCATTGAAGCGATTACCGGTTATGATTTCCTCGGAAAGGTTTCGCCGACAATTCAATCAGCAATTGAAAACGTTGTGGATAATCAGTAAACGATTATGAATGAAACCTTGTGAAGATTTCTGGAACGTGTTGCTAAATCTTTACAAGGTTAACGGTCTCACCATAGCTGTCAAATAAAAAACCCTTGTTACGCATTTTGCGTAGCAAGGGTTTTTATTGTTCCCAGTGTTTTCGAACTATTCTTTTGCGTTCAGCTTCAATTTTAATATGTACGTCGGCTGCAGTTTTTCCTGCGGGAAGATCGCTCCCTGCGCATCGAAATTCTTCAGCTGGCTGTTCGCGATCAGATAGAATTCATCGTCCACAACCGTTCCGGTTGTCGGAAGGTTATACAGCGGGTTCTGCGATTCCAGCACGGTTGCTTTGGTTACCGCATCCATTTGCTTGTTCAGCTCGAATTTCATAACGCGTGCCTGCGGTCCGGCGGCATTCTGCACGGCAATAAGGTTATTTTCGTAGAATGCAAGACCATCAATTCCTGTCAGTGTCGTGGTCTGTTTCGTCTGTAGATTCACCGCCTGTGTATCTGCAATGGAGATCCTTCCGATTCCCGCCCAGTGTGCCACAAACAAATATTTTTGATCAGACGACACAGTGATTCCTTCGGGGAACAGTATCCATTCCCACCGGTAGAGCGGCGCGATGGTCTGTGTTTCTTTGTTGATGATATAGATCGTTCCGCTTTTTCCGTCCGTGACGTATACCGATCCGCCGGCGAGGACGAGATCGTTGAACCGGTGCTTCACAGTATCGGTGAGTGTGTATTTTTTAATGAGCTGGTGTGTTCCAAGATCGAACTGGAACACTGCCGATTGTTCGGCTTCATTCTCGTTCATCCCCTTGGCGCGGGGATTGCCGAGCGTACCGGCAACCCATAAATGATTCCGTGCGGCATCGATCTTCATGCTCGTAGGGCTGTACAATCCGTCTTGCGATTCGCCGATGAAATCAAAGACGGTGCCGTCCATCTGCACACCGACGATCTTCCGTTTATAGATACTGCCGAGGTAAAATTTCTGCTGGCGCGGATCATAGGCGATCCCGCCCGGAATAAAATCTTTTTCTTTAACGGCAAAAGCAAAATTGCTGGCAGTGAGCGTGGAATGTTCTTTTGCTTTCGATACGATCTGTTTGAAGCGGCTCTGTTTCCATAATGGTGCGAACGATGAATCATTTTCCACGCCGTAATCGAATCCGATATCGGCGATGAACTGCAACAGGTTCGATGCGCGAGTATACCTTCCCATTGTTACGCAGGCGCGGGCATAGTTCAACGAGATTTCCAAATTAAATGGAGCAAGAGTGTACGCCTGTTCGGCAAGATAGAAATACCCGGCCGTATCCTTTTCCACCAGCCGCTGTTTGGAAAGCGTATATGCTTCGAATGGATTTTGCGCTGAAAGGAGCGCCGATACCGAGAGAAGCAGAAATACAAATGTTCTCATAGCCAATCCCCCTAAGGATGTTACCATAAAGCCGTCACAATCATTTGCGCCAGGATGATCTTCGTGATCATCGACGCGGGATACACCATTGCATAATACATATTCGGCTGATCGTTTTGCACATGCTGATTGGCGTATGCCAATGCTGCTGGTTGTGTCGACAATGCGCTTGCAACCCCCATGACGGCCGACATGGGAAGGTGAAGATATTTATAACCGATGGATATAGTCAAGAACGAAATTATCGTTGTCAGTATTGCACCGGCAGAAATGACGAACAATCCTTCGGACTGGAACGTTGTTCCGAATCCCTGTCCTGCTTTTACGCCAATACCGGCAAGGAAAAAGACCAGTCCGATCTGCCGCAGCACCAGGTTAGCGCTGAACGGCATCGTCCAGGTGACGGAGCCGGTACGCTGCAGCCGTCCCAGAATCAGCGAAACGATCAGCGGTCCACCCGCAAATCCCAGTTTAAAGGTAGAGCCGTTCGGCAGCGGAATCGGCATCATGCCGACGAACACGCCGATGACGATGCCGAGGGAAATGGAAAGAAAATCAGTTTCGGAGATTGATTTCATGGAATCGCCCATGAGCTTTGTGATCCGTTCGATGTTCTCGTGACGGGTAACTACACGGACGCGGTCGCCGAGTTCCAGCACGGTATCCGGCGATGGGACGAAATCGACATCGCCGCGGCGGAGCCGGGTGATGGTTGCGCCGTATTCCTTTTCCAGATGCAGGTCGTGAATCTGTTTGCCGACGACCTCTTCATTGGAGACGAACATACGCCGGTATTCGAATCCTGCGTTGTCCAGGGTCAGCTGTTCCGTTGCCGGTTCACCAAGCACGATCTGCGCCCGCTTCAGCGAATCCGCCGTGCCCACGGCGGCGATCATGTCCTCTTTTTCGAAAACGGTATCGGGAAGGATGATGTTGACGGTGGTTCCCCGTTTATACCGGCTCAGTACGAAGCGGCGATGCTCGATCAGGCTCAGCACATCCTCCGCTCGTTTGCCGATGACTGCGGGATTGGTGACAAGGAACGTCTGTGCTTGGATGGAACTAATTCCGGATTCTTTTGAGCGTTCCGCTTCTTCCTTCGCGAAATCGATCTTGAACCATTTTGTGAAGACATAGAACCAAAGGATCACACCGAGAACGCCGAACGGATACGTAAGTCCATACGTAATGACTGGTGCGCTCAACATCGTTTCCCGCAGTTCCGCAGGATATTGAGCGGTGTACGATTTTACCGCCTCAACGGATGCTGCCAGTGCCGGTGTGTTCGTCAACGCGCCGCAAAAAATGCCGGCCGCTTTCGGCGTGTCGAATCCGAACAGCTGTGAAAAAAGTGCCGCTATAGCTGCTCCTACGAATAAGACGATGACGACGAAAATGTTTGCGCGAAGACTTTTTTTGTTGAAGGTTGAGAAGAAACTCGGACCCGACTGCAATCCGATAGAATAGACAAAGAGCACCAGGCCAACAATATAAATTTCTTCCGGTAAGATAAGCCGCTTATCCAGCGCACCGAATGCAATGCCGATAAAAAGAACAGCAGCAACGCCAAGGCTGAAACCGAAGATTTTGATCTGTCCGAGAAGAAAACCGATGCCTATAATGGAAAACAGGAGCAATAATTTATTTTGTGCAAGAAGGGAGAAGAGTGATTCCATAGGTAGTCAATAAACAAATGAGGGTAGTACCATTGTGCACTTCCAAGGTAAGGAGAATTCAAGAGAAATAACAGATTGAATTACGGCTCTGCAATATGGTCAACCGCCGTTGCGGATTTTTTCGGAGAATTTGTGAATACAGAAGAATTTACTATTTTTATTCATGATAACAGTAACAATTCTTTCCGGGGGATTATACCCAAAGAGATTAAAAGGATTCTAAGTTCAGGAGAAATATGAACAAGTGTTTTATGCTGTTCTTCGGTTGTGTTCTGGTAGTTGTTGCTGCTGCACAGGAAAAGATGATCTCCATGTCAATTCCGGATACCAGTAAAAAGATAATTGTTACAGAAGTGGCTTGTGGAGAGTGTCAATTCAACATGCGGGGGAATGGATGTGATCTTGCAGTCCGTATCAACGACGTCTGCTATTTTGTCGATGGGACGGATATTGATGCACATGGCGACGCCCACGAGAAGAATGGGTTTTGCAATGCAATCAAAACGGCGAACGTGCAGGGGGAAGTGAAGAACGGCAGGTTTGCTGTGACATATTTTCAACTGCAACCAAACATACCTGCCGGAAAAACTTTAAAAAGAAAATAGTTGCCAGTGTTAACCGATAAAAAGGAACAATCCTTACACGATCTTTTCCGCTGCCACCAATAATCCGGTCCCCCGGGAATTGGTGGAGTTGTAATCGATCCACATTAGGAGCAGCGAAAACCAGAGTGTGGCAAGATAATAGAACGGCAGCACGATAAAATAAAGCTTACTGGAGTTTACCATCAGCAGCGGATATTTTACCACGAGGCGCCAGGCAAGCGTGCCGAACGTGCCGTACGAATAGCGGGTGTACAGCATGGTAAAACCTGCGCCAGCCAATTTCTTCGTGATATCATCAACGGAGTATCCATCCCGTGCATGTTCTTCCACAAAACTGGTATCCCCTTCCTGATGCACATCCGATCCTCCGAGATTGGAGGGAGTGTGGATAAGCAGCCGACCGCCGTTCTTCAACGCTGCGTAGAAATTCTTAAACACCTGCACATCGTCCGCGATATGTTCCATCACGTCGACGGAGAGAATGAAATCGAACCGCTCGTTGTGTGTGGGTACAGTCAGGTCTTCTACGCCGAAGTTTACATTGGTAATGCCGGCTGCGGGGAAGAACTGTTTACAGTCGGCGATATAATCCTCTTTGACATCGATCGCGTGGATCTTCACAGAAGGAAAATGTTTCGCAATGTAGTAGGAGTATTGTCCGAATCCGCTTCCAGCGTCAAACAATTCGAAAGCGCCGTTCTTGTTGGCAAGCAGATCTCGAAGAGCCCGTTTCACATACCAGGTGCGGAGAAACAGCACACCCAGCAGCCAGTAGAAGAATTTCCGTAGGAAGGTCGCCTTCTTTGCGACATCGCCGATAACGTTTTTAATGGGATCGTATTGCATAAAAGATCAATTGATAATTGATAATGAATAATTGATAATGGCGGGTTGATCACTGGATAACATAGTATCCATTATCAATTACCCATTATCCATTGCTGTTAGTTGTTCTATCGCCACCGCCATCGCTTCCCACGAATATTTCTTCCGCTCTTCACCCGCACCTTCCATCAACCGTTGTTCCATTTTCTCATTGTAGAACCGCTGGATAGCTTTCGCCAGGGCTTCCGGGTTGTTCGGCGGCACAATCAGACCCGTTTTTTCATTGATCACTACTTCCGGCAGCGCGCCGACCGCAGTGGCAATGATCGGCGATGAAAAGAAATAGGCGATTTGCGCAATGGCGCTTTGCGTTGCTGAAATGTACGGCTGAACGACCACATCCGCCGCAGAAAAGTACACATGCACTTTCTCATTGGGAATATAATCAGAAATCACTGTAGTACAATCCTCAATACCGGCCTCTTTCATATGCGCCCGGTATTTTTCTTCATCCCCATAGAATTCCCCGCAGACGAGCAGCCGCACATTCATCCGCGTTTTCAGGATCTTCACGGCATCGATCAACACATGCAATCCTTTGTAAGGACGGATGTAGCCGAAAAAGAGGATCACTTTTTCATCAGTAATGTTCAGGATCTTTTTTGCTTCCTGTTTCGGGATTCGCTCTTTGAACAGCGAGAACATCGGCAGCGCCACGCGTTTGTATTTTGCGCCGGGGACGAACTGCTGCAGATCTTTTTCTACCGAAGCGGACTGTGCTATATAATAGTCAGTGAACATCGTCAGCCATCGGGTGAACATGATATCCCCCGGACGCTTTTCATGCGGGATTAGGTTGTGGAGGATGGTGAGTGTTTTTGTTTTTCCCCTCCTCAACAGCATGTGCAGCGTACCGGTGCTTGGCGCGAGGAACGGAAGCCAGAACGTGGAAATAACAAGATCCGCACGGCGGTTCCGGAGTTTCAATCCCTGCCAGATCCAATTGAACGGATTGATGGAATCAATCAACACAGTACTCGGCACAGGAATGCCCGCTTCGCCGCTCTCTTCCTGTGTTTTGCCTGGGAAGAGGATTTTCGGGTATTGCCGTTTGAAGTTGATGATCTCCACCTCATGACCGCGTTTCGTCAGCTCCGTGTACAACAGCGCGATAAAATGCGCCATGCCGCCGCGGAGAGGATATGCAGGACCAAATAGGAGGATTTTCATAATTGTTTAAAACGGTAGAGACGCAATTGCTGCGTCTCTCCGTGATACGATCGATAGAACATCTGTTAATTGATCTCTTCGCGGATGGAATATTCCTTTTCCAGCTGCTGGTTCTTCGTGATCAGTTCCCCGAGCAAGCCCATCG
This sequence comes from Bacteroidota bacterium, assembly GCA_041665225.1. Taxonomy (GTDB): domain Bacteria; phylum Bacteroidota; class Ignavibacteria; order UBA10030; family UBA8401; genus UBA8401. Next base: position 4,857 of record JBAYJG010000045.1, on the reverse strand, counting down.
ACACGAATTGCACACCGAGGATGATCATGATGAGTGCAACAATGAAGAGAGGACGGTTGCTCAACGGCAGTCCGTTGACATATTTTTCGTACACCAGCCATGCACTCGTGGCCAATCCTGCGATGGTAGACAAGATACCCCATCCTCCGAACAGATGCAGAGGCCGCGTAAAGTACCGTGTGGTGAAGACGACGGTGAGCAGATCCAAAAATCCGCGTGAGTAGCGGGACATGCCGAATTTCGTTTTGCCGTACCGACGCGGACGGTGGTTCACCACTGTTTCCCCGACACGGAAGCCGAGCCAGTGGGCGAGCGCCGGAATGTACCGGTGCAGTTCGCCGTACACATTCACGCTTTTCACGACATCGTTTTTATATCCTTTGAGTCCGCAGTTAAAGTCATGGATGTTAATGCCTGTGACCTTCGCGGTGACAAAGTTGAAAAATTTCGAGGGGATCGTTTTTCCGAGCGGATCTTTCCGTTTCTTCTTCCAGCCGGAGACGACATCGTTGCCGGCACGGAGTTCCTTGATCAGGTTCGGGATCTCTGCCGGATCGTCCTGCAGATCGGCATCCATCGTGATGACGAATTCACCCTGCGCCTTTTGGAAGCCGACCATCAGCGCTGCACTCTTGCCGTAATTGCGGCGAAAGCGGACCGCCTTCACGCGGGGATTCCGCGATTTCAATTCGCGCAGTACTTTAAAGGAGTTGTCGGTCGAACCGTCGTCCACAAAGATCAACTCATAATTGCCGCCGACGCGGGCAAGGGAACTTTTCAGTTGTTCATGCAGATCGCGCAGCGACTCCTCTTCGTTCAACAGCGGGATCACAACGGAAACAGTCACTCCGCCACGCTGCTGGGGTTCTCTCCGTTGCTGCTGATGCTGTGGCTGCTGCGGTTTCGGCTGGTGAGGCTGCCGCGGTTGATGCGGCTGACGCTGCTGCGGTGGTTGCTGCTGGACGGGCGGTTCCTTTTTCTCTCCTGTTGCTTCTTCCCCGAAGATGGAAGCGGGAAGTTCATCCGCTTTTTCTAGTGAGGGAAATTCCGATTCTGGTCTGCGCTGCGGGCGGGGGAATTTACCCCGGAAATTTTTCCGGCGGAACGGGTTCTCCCGTTTTGGATTGTTTTGCTGCTGTTCCGGTTGTTGTTCCGGAGTCTGCTCCGGTGTCGCTTCTTCTGCCATGGCACGAATGTTTAGGTCATTATTCCGGGGTTATGATCCACGTAATTTATTGGTGTGTGGCGGCACCCTGCTCCGTTCCAACCGCAAAAACCCGGGAAAATGACAATAGAATGAAAAAAATGTCGATGCAAAGTAGCACAAATCAAACTGAATTGCAATGAAGAATTGTCTGTCCGGTTGTCTGTTGCGACTGAGTATCACGCAAATACGTGATATGAAGGAATTGTTTTTCAGGTATTTTACATTCAGTGAAGTTAGGGAAGAGAATACCCACAGAGACACAGCGGCACAGAAGAATGGTGTATAATAGTCATTGTTAATTCTCCCACAAACTCTTTTTACTGGCGGGACAAATAAACTGTTTTCGTCAACGAGAAAGCTAACATGTGTCATTCCGGCGTAAGCCTGAATCCACAAGAGCGTTTTTTTAGGACAGGGCAAGAAATCTGTTTTAAGTCTCGTTCCCAGATTTTGTTTGAAATTCAGACGACAGCTACGTTCCGCTTTGTAATAAGTAATACGCAACGGAGTTGCGCTAAATAAACGTTCCCAGACGGAGCTTCGGAGCGAGACGGTACATTCTCTTCGCGTCTTTGCGTGAGATGAATTTATTACGCGCGGATCTGATTGATGATAGTATCGAGGTATTTTGCCATGCGGTTCAGGAACACGATGTAGGCGTTCATCCAGTCCACAGGGGTGACCGGTTTCCTGCCGATGCAATCGTTGAAGATCTTTTGAATGCTTTGCGCCAGCCGGTGTTTTCCTTCTTCCACCACCATCTCCAGGTCCGAATGATAGAAGGAGTGGATCTGCTGTAAATCGATCGGCACTTTGGAATCCACTTTCGCTTTCTGAAATAACGGGTGCTCCGCTTTCTGCACGTCGCTCGTTTCATAGATGAGCAGATTCCACATATCCATTACCAGCTTGAAATCATTTTCATTCTCGCAGTCGTACTCCGGAAGCACTTCTGCATATTTCTGCGTTTCTACCGTCGTCTTATAGAGCGGGAATGCGCCGAGATACTGAGCGATAAGGTTGATCATCTCGCGTCGGGCCAATACACGTAAGCAGGCATTCCGTACGTCGTTCTTTAACTTCTTATCCGCCGCAGCAACAGTATTAACGGGAGCGGACTTTGATGCATCAAGCGAGGAAGATTTCGATTGTTCTAATTTGGATTTGTATTCGGCCTGTAGTTTTTCCTCTGCCGTCGCATAGATCACTTTAGTCCGGATATCGGCGGCAAGATCGTCAAATCGGCGCGATGCGCTGAAGATGGCTGCTTCATTTTCCCGCACGGTTAACACTTTCTCCAGCAGCGTTGCAATGAAGCGTCCTTTATACTTGTTCCGGAAATGGGAAAGATCGCCGATAATATACAGGTCATCCGTTACGGTAGAGAACAGTGTGTTGAACGTATCGGCAATGTGCACCAGTCCGGTTTTCCTGTCGTCAATCGTGCGTAGCGTGAAATCTATTCCCGCGACGGTCAGATCGAAGATCACCGCCCGTTTGGAACACAACCGGATAGAACCAAGCGGAGTTATTTCGACATCGTTCAGTTGATGTGCTCGTAAATATTCACGCAGATACATCGTCTGTCCGCTCGGCGGCGCTACTACCAGGATATCAGAAATTGCTGTCGTGCCGTTCAGTAATGCATGTTTCACACATTCCGCCACCCGTTTAGCATTTGCTTCGTTAAAGGGAAGGATCTTCTTCTTGCCGATATACTGCGGCGATGTGGCGCGTTGATCCTCCGTGTTGACGAAGAAGATCCGTCCTTTCGACCCGGCAGGGATGGGCGTTTCATCCAGCGCCGAGAGCAGTGTTGCTTCGAAGATATTCGGCGCTTCATGGGGAAGCACCAATTCGCTTACCACATCATACGGCAGCAGATTGATCATGAAGCGGTAATATTCACTGTCCTCGCTTTGATAATATGCAAAATAATTCTTGTGCAGCCATTCCCGCGCAGCGTCGAACTGTGAGACCGATTGAGGCGGCTGTTCCGTCACATCCGCAAGGAAGAAGCAGCGCTCTTTCGCGAATGAAGAGAATAAGAAAAACTGTGCGAGATTCAGTGCATGAGCGTCATCAATACAGACAATGTCGAATGAAGAGAGGACCGATGCCGGCAGTGTGACGATATTATAGATGGAGGTCGCAAGGCATTGACGCGAAAGGATCTGTTCTTCCAGTTTCTTGGCGTCGGATGCTGCAAATGTGGTTGAAGCAAAGCGTTCAAACGATTTTTTATCCCGCAGGGAGACAGGAACAGATGTTTCTTTTTTAAATAACTCTTTTGTGACAACGGCGTGATGCTGTTTCAAACGTTCTAGGAGCGCGTTCTTGTCGCGCACTTGCAGCTGCAGTTCCTCCACCGCTTTTTTCCCGATCCGCATCCGTTCGATCATAGAGGCGTTCTGCACGCGGTTGAGTTCCTCTTTCGCTGACTGCAATTCCGCGGTGGCGTCGTTGATCTGTTGCTGCTTCTCGTTGAGCTTGTCCTGCAGCTGCTTAATGCGCAGGTACTCATGTTCGGCATTGATGATGGAAATCAGTTTTGTCAGCCCCGTCCGCGTCTCGTCGGAGAGCGGAGGCTGTTGCGGGAAATAGTCCGGCGAGAAATCCGACCGAAGCATCAATCCCTCGCTCAGCACTGTCATCGATTCTTCCACCGCAACAGGATTGATCCCCACGATCTCTTTCAAACAGCCGCGCAGTGTGCGGGATGATCCGCCGAGATACAGTACGCGTTTTCCTTCTCGCAATGCATTCAGCACCAGCGATGCGGCGACTCCCGTTTTTCCCCGCTTGCGTTCACCGATAACGAAGGAGATCTTCCTGTTCAATGTTTGTTTGATCGCCTGCTGCTGTGACTCGGAAAAATCGGAGGGAAAGATCGGCTCTTTGGAAGGAGGAAGTGCGTTTTCAGGAAACTTTCTGTCAAACAAACTCTGCACGAGTGCCGTGGGCTTGAACGCACTCCAAAGTGAATTTACTTGTTCTACGTATTCCGCGGGATTCCATTTACAATCCATTTCCGGAACGATCTCGCCGGCGTTGAACGGAAAGACAAGATTGAGAAACTGGCTTTGTACATCTGCTACGGTTGCCGTGAACGAACAGCGGACCGATGTTCCGATGGTGCAGCGGACGGACGATGAAGGGGTGAAGGAATAGTTTTCAGGAATTTCGAATCGATACAGTGCGGCGTCACCGTGGAGCGCAACCCGCCGGCCGTTGCTCAGGATGGATGAGCGCGGCGTCTGTGAAAGCGCGGTGATCTCTTCCGTCAATGACTGACGGATCCCCTGTATATTCTGGTCGATTGAAGTCATTGAAAAGCGGTGTGAGTGTGGTGCGAGCCCCACACAGAGTAACAAAATCGCAATGAAAAGTCAACGATGGTGCCGGGGGAAAGTCATGAGAAAGCTTTAAAACAAAACACCCCGCACGAGGCGGGGTGTTTTGTTCAAGCAACAGCTCCGTACGATTAGATCGTGCGAACGTTTGCAGCCTGCAGTCCTTTCGGACCTTGTTCAACGTCGAATTCGACTTTGTCGCCTTCGTTCAGGTTTTTGTATCCTTCGCCGACGATCGCTTTGAAGTGTACGAATACATCTTCGCCGTTAGGCCGTGAAATAAAACCGAAACCTTTT
>JBAYJG010000044.1:0-15242 GCA_041665225.1 Bacteroidota bacterium | reverse complement strand
CGTATTGCTCGATGAACAATTGATCGAACGTTCAAACACGTTGGGAACATATTTCCTTGAAAAGATCCGATCCATCCGCAGTGAAAACATTAAAGAAGTACGTGGAAGAGGTTTGTGGATCGGACTTGAATTGAAGAGTGACGCCCGCCCGTACTGCGAAGCGTTGATGAGGGAAGGAATCCTCTGCAAAGAGACGCATCATACCGTTATCCGGTTTGCACCGCCGCTCGTCATTACGAAAGAAGAGATCGATTGGGCACTAGAACGGATAGAGAAGGTGCTGACACACTAACAATAAAAAACCCAAACGTGCAGTTTGGGTTTTTTATTTCTACAATCATCAAACACCGTTTTACGCTGCCGGACCTCCCTGCTTTTGCAGGCGCAGATATTCGCGGACAAGCCGAGTAATGCGGCGGCGAATCTTCTGCTCATCCGCAGGCGAGACCGATTCCATGCCGTCGATATGTTCCTGGAGGATGGTCTTCGCTTTGGACGGCAGTACGGACAGGAAGCGGTCGCGGATATGTTCCGGCGCGTTCTTCAACGCAAGCGCCATCTCTTCTCCGGGGATATCTCTCATGATCTGACGCAGGACACGTTCATCCAGCGTATCCAATGCCGCAAACGAAACGCGCTGGGATGCAAGGTCGCGGTACAATTCCACATTCATCACCTTAATAAATTCGCTGATCTGGTGTTCGGCACCCTCATCCAGATTGTCGAAGATATCCAGCAGCAGATCGGTGCCGGCCATCTGTACATTGTTGACTGCCGGAATCTTGGAGGCCTTCGTTGCCAGTTCGCGGGCAACCGAAAGATAGGTGTCGGAGGTCAGCCGCTGCAGTTTCGCTAATTCCAATGCTACTTCACCCTGCTGCATGGAGGGAAGGTTGCGCATCAGGCTTCCGGACTGGGAAGCATTCAGTTGAGAAAGAATGATGGCGACTATTCCCGCAGGCTCATCTTTCATCAGCAGATAGAGCTGCGGTTCCGACATCTTCTCAAGGAATGCGAAAGGATTCTGGTTCTCTTTTTTACTGACGGTAAACTGCTTGATCTGCAGCTGATTCTGGAAATAGGTCAACGCTTCCAATGTTTCAGAAACATTTTTTGTCGGGGCTTCCACAACCAGTTGGTGCAGTACTTTGTAATCATCCTGTGTGATATTTTCACGAGCCATGTTGAGCAGACTCGGACCGAACTGGGATAATGCAGTTTGCAGTTTTGCTTTCTGCTGTTCGTCCGTCATCATATCCCGCACGACGGCGGTCAACAGGTCCGGCCGGCCGACGGATGTGGTGACGATATTCGATTTTAATTTTTCGCTGTCGGCCACCTCGTTAGCGCGCTGAATATTCTCAGGCAACATCATCATAATCTCTTCTTTGGGATCCGGCGCTTTAATCTCCTGCCGGCGCGATACATCATCCAGTTGCTGCTGGAATCGCATTGTGTCCATTTTATTCTTCCTCATCAACATCACTACCATCACCACCAAGAAGAGGAACAAGATCAAAAAGAGGATATTCATCGGGGAAAACAGCGATGCAGATTCCATAGGTTCCTGTGCGGTTTGTTTTGAAGAATCAACATAAATAACGGAAGGTTGCTGCTGCGCCTGCGGTTCTTCCTTTTTCACTTCATTCTTCGCTTCGTCTGGTTTTTTCTCTTCCGTTGTTGCAGGAGTAGGCTGCAGAGCCATCTGCTGCTGCAGTTTCGACATCACTTCGGGAAAGGCCATCTCGAGCAGTTCCACGCGGTCACCGCGTGTCCGGTTCAACTTACCGGCATAGAATGCGATATTCTCGAGTAACCGAAGCAATTCACCATCGCTTTTTGTTCCATATTTATCCACGAGAAGGCGCACGACAATCTTATCCAGCACATACGTCGGCTTGGTCTGCGACTTCGGGGATTCAAACCCCTTTACACCGGGGAGCATCAGATCGCGAGCGTCACGCTCATCTTCTGCCGGAAGTTCTTCTGTGATCGAGGCTTCGGCATTCAGTAAAAATTTCAGTTCAGGATAATATTTCCTGATCTCATTACTGATCCGAGCTTCGATCTCCGTTTCGACGATGTTCTTCTGCGATTCCAGATCGCCCATCAGCATCGAGACGGATGTCAGCATCAGAAAAAATGTTGTTGCCAATAGTTTCATATAGCACTCGCTAAAATGTTCTTAGTCGCTTTGTGATTGCGTGTAATAATAAATTCGTATGACCACCCTCCGGTTTGCTGCGCGCGCTTCAGCGGTGTATTGTCCTGTTTCCGGGTCACGCTCTTTGTTGGCCGGACGCGCATCTGCAAATCCCACTGCCGATAAACGCTGCACGTCGATCTTTCCTGAATCCTGAAGCATATGCACCACCTCATTGGCACGGGCAACGGATAATTCCCAATTGGATTTGAATTCTTTTCCGCCGATGATCGGTTGATCATCCGTATGCCCTTCAATAGCAAGATACGCTTTCCGTGCAATAACAAATGCCTGTAGTTTCGGCATCATCTTCAGAATTGCTTCGTACCCATCCGGTTGCAGTTTCGCTTTCCCGATTGCAAATAGTAAGCTAGAGAGGAATCTCAATTCAATGCCGTCTTCCGTCAAAACCACCGACACTTGATTTGTTAACGATGTATCGCTTTTGATGCTCTCATGCAACTTCTGCGCCAGAGACTGCAGGTTTTCCTGATTACGCTGTTTCACGTCGGCAGCTGCAGCAAACACATCCAGTTTTGCCTGGTCTGGTTTAGACATGGCCAACAGCAACGTAAAAGCGGCAATCATCGCGGTTAGCAGATCGATATAACTCACCTGCCAGTGCTGTTCCTCGCCACGCGGTTTATGTACTATTTTGAAGCTCATGCTATTTCTTCAAATTTTCTAATACTGCAATTTGCGCTGTTGTTGTCAGAGACCGCGCATGAGGAACGAATGAAGTTAATTTTTCCTCGATATATGTCGGGCGTTTCTTATCCTTGATCATTCCCAATCCGTCGATGATCATCGATTTCAACAATGCATCTTCTGTATTCCTCCGTTCAATTTTATCGGCAATCGGTTGAAAGATAAAGTTGGAAAACAACAGTCCATAGAGCGTCGTTGTAAATGCAACCGACATTGCTGCGATGATCGGTCCGAAACCGGCTGCTGCATCGATCTTTGCAGAGAACATTTGGATCAGACCGACGGTCGTTCCCAACATTCCGTATCCAGGAGAATACCGAGCGGCCGCTCTCCATACGTCGTCGTCGACTTCCTCACGGTGCATTTCGTTCTCCAGGCGGGATTGGAGTATTTCCTGCATCTCTTCTTTTTTATAACCGTTCACCAGCATTAACAGCCCGTCCTTCAAAAACGAATATTTAATGGTGTTTGCAAATTCTTCCAGCGTTTCAATATCCCTGGTCTGCGTATATTCTGAAATGCTTTTGATGGTATTGATATAATTTTGGAACGCTACTTTGTTCCGGAAGAAAATGAAAGAGAGGGAACGTGTTGCTCTCCAAACGTCCTTAAATGTATAGCTGATCAGAATAGAAGCAAACACTCCAGTCGTCACAAAAAGGAAACCGGGAATATGAATATATCGTTCAACAACCGGCGAGAAAAATGTATGTTGCATTGCCTTGATCGCCGGTTCGTTTTCCGGTGCTCCGAAGATCAAGAGAAAATATGCCGCCAGGACGAATAACAAATATCCTAAAAAAGTAGAATTCATGGATCGTTACTCCTATTAATACATTCGTAATAAGATGGCGCGGACATTGTCCATTGTTGGATCGAGCTCGAGCGCACGTTCCCAGCTTTTTTTCGCTTCGGAAACCTGGCGAAGCATATAATGGACTGATCCTTTCACTGAATGCGACAATGCAATATTTGGCGCAAACGAGATGGATCTGTTGATCTCATTCATCGCCTCCGTATAGCGGCGGGACGCGAATAATTGCTGTGCATTATTCAAACTAATCATTGCCTTGTTATAGTTTGCATCTTCCGGAGTATAGGGACGGCTGCCGTCTTCTCGTAGAACTTCTTTTGCCGTCTTTTTCTCTTTCCCGTTTCTCTTTGGCGACGACGTTGTATCCATCTGTTCTGTCACCATCTTTTCAACTTCTTGCTCGCTCGGACGTTTCTTGCCAAGATTTGTTACTCCAGCGCCGGTGGATCCGCTATATTCTATGTCAAAATCAATGTCCCGGTTATAGAGATCCATAATTAAGTCGATGCTGATCAATGGAGTGGACATTTTCACATTAGTTGGTGCAGAAGTCACAGGCCGATCTTCCATCATCGGGGACTGCTGGATCTGTTGCCGGACTGGCTGCTGCTGTTGTACTGGTTGTTGTACCGATTGTTGTTGCGGTACTGCTTCTTGTTGCTGCTGTTGAACAGGGGTTTGTTGAGCAGAATTTTGCTTCAACGCTGGAACCTGTTGTTGCGTTTTATTCTGCGGCTGGGTCTGCTCCGGTTCTTGTTCAAGCGGCGGAACTTGTTGAGCGTCTTGCAGTGTCTGATCCGTAGAATCAGCATCGACCTGTGCCATCACTACGCCGGCGGTCAACAACAATTGTGCTGCGAGGTATAGAATTATTTTTTTCATAAGACGAAATATATTTGTCCCATAAATCCATTGCCGGACGGGTACGTATTGCCGATCTTGTTCGGATTTCCAAGATTCATCCATTCGAATGACAATCCGAGTATCCTACTTAGTTTCACCGAAATCCCAGCAGTGAATGCCGACGTGAAGATATTCGATTCAAGATAATATCCGCCCGCTACATTCAGAAGAATAATCTTCTTTCCGATCTCGTTATCTCCGTACAATTCGAAACCAAATCCCGGAGTCAGCGTCCAACCGATCCCTCCAAATTTTGGTCCATAGACAACCTTCGTATCGATGAAAAAGTTTAAGTTATCAAAAATGGTAGCCGCATCATTGAATTTATATCCTAACGCGAGAAACGCTTGCTGTGTCCCCGAAATAACAGCGCTGTCATTTGCAGCTTTAATGGCAAGAAATGAAAACGTCAGATGTCCCTGAGGCAGCCCTGTTAGTTTTTTTAACTCGTTTTGTTCACGCAAAAGATCCCGAACGGAAGGTGGTGCAAAAAGGTACATTTTTCCGCGGAATTCCCGACTCCAGATATTGACAGCATTCAAATCGTTAATATTCACATAGCAGAAAATCTCATCTTCAGTGATGAGAAACTCCGGTGATACGATCGCCTGAATATTATGGGTCTTGGCATACGTTCGTAACTGTTCTTCGGAGTATGTATTTTTTACCTCAAGGGTAGAATCCGTTGCCTTTACGGATAGCGTACGCAGATCATGTCCCGAATAGACGACAAACCGTCTGTCCTTCGAAAGTGCAATCTTCATTCTATTTTCAAAAAAGGAAGTCAAGAATTGAACTTCATTTGCCTTTAACTCGCTGCGTAGCAGCCACTTGACCTTTAGTTTATAGATGAGAAGATTTTGAACGTTTGCAGTTATTTCCCGGGATGAAGTAAAAAGTTGTGAAGTAATTGAATCCATCGCCAGATTGAATTTCGGAAATACTTCATCAAGCATGGCAACAGATGATCCGTAATTACTTTCAAATGACTGTCCCTGCGAAAATGAAAGCGAACAAACAAAGAAAAGTAACAGAACCAGTGACCGGTAGAGTATGTTCATAAATGATTTTCTTGGCAATTTTTGTATGCGAATGTTATCATTTTCAATGAAAATGTCAAGACGTCCGCCATTCTTTTTAAAAATGCAAACGCCCTATCAAGAAATTGATAGGGCGTTTAGATAAGGTATAATATCAGTTAATCACTGTAATATCATATAAATCAATGCAATATCTGATAAAATCCCATTCCTTCACATCCGAAAACAGACGACTATAGTCATAAACAAAATGATGCTGGAGGAACTATGGTGCTCATTTTATTGTTAATCCATGATTCTTCTCAAAAACGCAGGCTTATCGAGATCCTGCTGTGACTGATCAATAGAATGCACTTTTTCCGTTTCCTGTGAAGACAACGGATTCACCGTTACACCACGACGAAGGTATGTTGGAGTGTCAAACTTCTGCAGATCACGCACGCCGGTTGGAATATGATCCACCTGAATGCCGCGCGTTCGAGCCGCTGCAAACCGATCTTGTTGTTGAGGTGTGACCGATTTTTTGTTGAACCCTGTGGCAATGACGGTCACCATGATCTCTTCAGTGAGATTATTATCCACAACAACTCCTGCAAGTACTTCGGCGTCGTTTCCAGCTGCTTCGGAAATGATTGCGATTGCTTCATCATATTCCTGAATCGTCAGATTCTGACCGCCCGTAATATTCACAAGAAGTTTTTGTGCACCCTTGATATCGACTCCTTCCAGCAACGGGCTGGAGATTGCAATATTCGCAGCCTCGGTCGCACGATTCTCGCCTGAACCGATTCCTGTTCCCATCAATGCATCACCCATATCTCGCATCACCCGTTTCACATCGGCAAAGTCTCGATTGACAAGGCCGGGAACCGTGATGATATCCGAAATACCGCGCGTTGCATTATACAATACACTGTTTGCCACTTCAAATGCCTGCGTGATGGGAGTCGCTTTGTCAACAATTGTCAACAAGCGCTGATTCGGAATAACAATAAGTGTATCCACATGCTTACGCAGTTCTTCTATTCCGTATTCCGCCTGCGCCATCCGTTTCTTCCCTTCGTGCGTGAACGGTTTGGTAACAATGCCAACGACGAGCGCGCCAAGACTTTTTGCAACATTGGCAATCACCGGAGCAGCCCCTGTGCCTGTTCCTCCACCCATACCGGCGGTAACGAACACCATGTCGCTGTTCGCCAACACGCGTGCAATCTCCTCCTTATCTTCTTCCGCTGCCCGCTGTCCGACTGTAGGATCGGCACCGGCGCCGAGGCCGCGTGTAAGGTTCTTTCCGATCCGAATTTTTGTCGTGGATGAATTTCGTTCCAATGCCTGCACATCAGTATTGATCGCGACAAAATCCACGCCGCTCAGTCCGCGGGTGATCATACTGTGAACGGCATTCGTTCCACCGCCGCCGACACCGACGATGCGGATCTTTGCGCCATTTTCTGCTGGGCTGTCGAATTCAATTGGCATATGTACTCCTTATGATTTGTTGATTGTTATGTGATTGTATTTTACACTTTCCGTTTTTCCGTATGGTATACTATAATTCGTCAAACCAACTTTTCATCCTGTCTACGATATTCCGTTTATCACCCCGTACTTTTGTCTCCGCAACATTTGATGCCGTTCCACGTGCGCGATTCTTGATGGCATGCAGCACAAGACCAACACCCGTTGCATACATGGGATTCTCGATCTCCCGGACAAAACCACCGCGAAAACCTCTTGGAATGCCGATCTTCACCGGCATACCCAGCACTTCCCGTGCTAGATCAGCAGTTCCTTTGACCAACGCACCGCCGCCGGTCAATACCACTCCTGCTGATAAATGTTTTTGATACCCGGAGCGTTTAATCTCCAGCGCAGCAATTTCCAGGATCTCTTCCATGCGCGGCTGGATGATTTGACAGAGCATTTGCGTATCAATCGTCATCGGTTCCCGTCCGCCGATACCGGGAATGGTGAAGGGATGATTTTCTGCGATGGAGCCGATGTGCGTATGACCGTGTTTCAATTTGATCTCTTCCGCCTGCGTCGTCAATATTCCCAATCCACGGCGAATATCGTCGGTCACTTTACTGCCGGCAATACCGATAACAGCCGTGTGGCGGATTGTCCTGTCCGCAAAGACTGCCAGATCCGTTGTTCCGCCGCCGATGTCGATCAACACCACGCCGACCTCTTTTTCCTCGCCGTCCAATACTGCATCGCTTGATGCAAACGGTTCGAGCACAATATCGCTCACATTCACACCGGCACGCTGCACACAACGAATAATATTCTGTGTGGCAGTAACAAGACCGGTGATAATGTGAACGCTTGCTTCCATCCTCACACCGGACATACCGACCGGTTCATACACGCCGTCCTGCCCGTCCACAATGAATTCCTGCGGAATGACATGGAGGATCTTCCGGTCCGACGGGAGCGCGATCTTTTTTGTATCCTCGATCAACCGATTCACATCGGCTTGCGTGATCTCCTGTTCTGCGCCGCTGATGGCAACAACGCCGCGGCTTTGGAAGCTTTGAATGTGATCACCCGCGATCCCCGCAACAACGGACTGGATCTTCACACCTGATTGTGCCTCGGCATCATGGACGGCCGCTTTGATCGATTCCACGGTTCGTTCTATGTGAGTAATGACTCCGCGCGTCAATCCTTCCGATTTGCTTTTTCCGATCCCTAAAATATTGATCTCGTTGTTCGCACCGACCGACGCGACAATGGCGCAGATCTTCGTTGTTCCGATGTCTAAACCGACATAAATATGTTCGTTCATTGTTTTCCTTTGATAAGTAAAGCGTCGTCCTCTGGACGATCGTATAAATACTGTTCTACGAATTCTTTTTTGAGACGATTACCTGGTCCTCGAACCGAATGTCGATGTATTGAAGATCCGATGTCTCGCTGTTCATCAGAAACTTCTCCCAGAATGCATCCAGTTTCACATTTTCTTTACCGCATCTCCTTTACCGAAAATAATAGGCACTCCTGTCTCAAACGAATAGAGTACCAGATCGTGGCCTTTTCTCAGCCGGATCTCCGAGATGGTGTGCGACAGATTCCCGCTGACCGCACTTGATGCATTGATGATCTCCAGTGCTTCCTGCACATCCGCATTGAACAGCCGTTTTCCTGTTGCAATCCCCGTCAGTGAATCCAGTCCGCTGATGACCGGGATGTCGTATGTTTCCGATGAAGCGATGTACGGCAGGATGGTGCCGTCCGATGCAATATAGTACAGCTCGTTCGCTACAAGAATTGCCGACGGTTTCCGCTCTTCAATAATCACCCGCATGGTGGACGGTGCATCGCGCTGCAACACTGCACTCTTCACGAAACTATTGGTCATGATGTTCTGTTGTAACGCTGTCAGATCCAACTCATACATCGGTACGTTCGGCGGCAGTTTCATCAACCGCACGATCTCATCCTTCGAAATGACACTGATCCCTTCTACGATCACCTGTTTTACCGGAGCATGTGTTTGCCATTTCGCTTTTACACCAAAGACAGAAATAATGCCGAGTACTAACAACGTAAAATAGACGTACACCCGCTTGCCAACCGGAGGATGTTCCGATTCCGATTCTTCACCGTTGATTTCGTTTTTGAGTTCGCTTACTTCCATTCTATTTCAATCCTTGCAAGAACTCTTCGCCGAATTTCCAGATATCTCCCGCGCCCATCGTGATAACCATATCCCCATTGCGAGTGATCTTCTTTAGGTATGCCGGAATTGTTCGTTTGTCCTGAACATAGTGTGCCTCTTTATGTCCGTATTGTTTTGCCGCATTCACGATCAGTTCGCCCGTTACTCCCTGAATTGGTTCTTCGCGGGCCGGATAGACATCCGTAACAACCAGCACATCGGCGAATAAAAATGCTTTACCGAATTCTTCGTAGAAATCCCTGGTGCGCGAATACAAATGCGGTTGGAAGACGCAGACGACGCGTTTCCTCCATCCGGATTTTACCCCGCTTAATGTTGCTTTACATTCTGTCGGGTGATGAGCGTAATCGTCATACACCACGATTCCTCCTGCTTCTCCTTTTCGTTCCCACCGCCGATAGACGCCGGTGAATTTTTCGATCCCCGCCTTCACTTTTTCAAATGGCACATTCAGATTCAATCCCACAGCAATTGCCGCCAATGCATTTTGCACATTGTGTTTGCCGGGGATCTGCAGCGTAATCTGTCCCAATTCCGTGTACCCTTGCATCACCATGAACGTGCTGGTATTTTCTTTGTGTTGGATCTCCACCGCCTGCACATCCGCCTGGGGAGAATGCAGGCCGTAGGTGATGATCTTCTTTTTGCTCAATTGCGGAAGAATATCCTGCAGCGCCGGTTCGTCAAGATTCAGTACGACAAAACCGTAGAAGGGAACCTTGTTCGCAAATTGAATGAATGCACTTTTGATATCTTCCAGATCGCGATAACAATCCAGATGGTCCGTTTCCAGCGTTGTCATCACTGCAATGGTAGGAGTCAACGACAGGAAAGAACGGTCAAACTCATCTGCTTCCACAACAATGAAATTCCCTTTCCCTAGCCTTGCATTTGTCCCGCCCAATCCGCTCAGTTTTCCGCCAACGATCACCGTAGGATCAAGTCCGCCTTCCATCAGAACGAGACTTGTCATGGATGTTGTTGTTGTCTTTCCATGTGTACCGGCAATGCCGATACCGTATTTCAGCCGCATAACTTCAGCGAGCATTTCTGCCCGGCGGACAATTGGGATCTTCCTTCGAATCGCCTCTTGTACTTCGGGATTGTCATTGATGACTGCTGAAGAATAGACAAGCGTATCAACATCCTCCGCAATATTCTCTGCCCGGTGTCCTTCAAAGATGGTAGCACCGAGTGACTGCAACCGCTCGGTCACATCGCTCATTGCGCGATCCGAACCGCTGATTTTAAATCCCTGATCGAGAAGGATCTCGGCGATCCCGCTCATTCCGATACCGCCGATACCGACGAAATGTAATTTTTTTATGCTACTGAACATTTATTTCTTTCTCGTAAATTGAAATCGTTTATAACGCTTTGGAGTTTGTTCCGATAGTTGTTCTATCAACCGCAACAGTTCCCGCTCCCGTTCGTACCGACCCAGCCGGATGCGAAATGCCCGCCGGCGGTGTTTTGTTTTCAAAATGATGATCTGGAAACGACCTGCCGTCTGCACCATCCGTTCTTTGCCGATATGGATCCACTCAATATCCTGCACCGTGATCGACCGGCGATTGAACCGGTGCTGAAAGATGATCTCGTCATCCTTCACTATGATCTTCCGGTCCCGGATCCGGTTGAGAATGAGGATTACAAACGCCGAACCGAAAAAGAATGCAATGAAATACAAGATAGGATCGTTAAAGACGAGCGTAAAGTTGTCCTCCACGAACGTCCCTCTGATTCCCGCATACATGATCAGCGTGATCAAATAGATCAACGCCTGCTGATAATAGAAATCCAGTTTATATTTGAACTCATGATGCATCAGTTCATCTTCATCCCGTTAGTGTACATCTCGCTCCGGATCTGATTCCCGGTGGAATCCCATTGCAGCCATTTCCCGTCCCGTTTACCGCCGTTATAATCGCTCTCATCCTGTTTCTTCCCGCCCGAATAAAACATCACTTCGGTCACTCTGCTGCCGTTCCTGTAATAAAACACTGTTGGATCACCGTTCTCATCATAATATTCCCATGTAGAAACTTTGGACCCTTCGCGGCGGCGAATCTTTCCGTTCGGGAAATACTCTTCATAGAGGAAATGACTGGAGTCTCCTTCCATCCACTTCAACGACCGTGTTTCGATCTTCTTATCGGGATAATACGTGATATATTTTGACGACGTCGCTGCATTATCGGTCACATAGTATTCCGATTTTAACGTGCCGTCTTTGTAATACCCGAATGCCTTCACATTCATCCCGTTTCGGTAGTAGCGCTCCATGGATATATCGCCGTATTCCAATGAATGCACTGTTTCCAGAGCAGTATAATTCTCTATATGCTTTTTTCTGTATGTTGTCTTCACGATCAATACTCCGGCGACGACCGAAATAAAGATCATACACAACAAGATTACGGTGCCTGTATGCAGTTTCATGTTTCCCCTAACAATGAACAACAACAAAGCTCGCGTTATTTATGAATTGCTGTTACCAATTGACCGTCCCGATACCGTTCATTGCGTACCGTCGTTCCTGTGGAATCCCATTCCCGCCAGATCCCGTTCCGCCGATCATTCCACCAATCGGACTCTTCCGCTTTCAGTCCATTGCGATACCACCGCAGTATTTTGTAGATCTGCCCGGTTTTCGACAGTGTCTCGGACTGTTTTTTTCCGTTGTCAAAATATTCGATATTCTTTGCCGTATCACCGTACGCTTGCAGCGTGCCGTTCTCGTAATACCCCCGCAATATCACCCGATTCGTATCGTTCATCACCAGCAGCAGACTCAACTGGCCGTTACGATAGTAGTTCCTCATACTGTCCGTTGGATGCTCATCGGTGCGGAAGAACCGCTCATACGCCAAATTCTTATTATCGAACCGCATCACTTCACGGACCAGTTGACTGTTCTTAAAGTGCTCTTCCATTTCCATCGTCTCGCCATTCATCATTTTCCTGGTGGACTTGATTACCCCGTCCTTCGGCGGCTTGCCATCGCTGATGGTGCGGATTTTGCATCCACAGACCATGAATGCGACACACAACACTATGAGCATTAACTTTTTCATTGTATCATCGACACAATGCGTTCGGCAATTTTCTTACCCGCTTCGGGATTTCCCAACACAAGACTTTTTTTCTTCATTTCATTCAAAGCGACATCATTATAGAGCAATGTCCGTGCAACAGTCAGAAGCCGTTCTTTCAGTTCTGTATCGGTCAGCATTATTGCCGCGCCGGAATCGACCATGGTCTGCGCATTCAGCGCCTGATGATTTGCTGCTGCAAATGGATACGGAACCAAGATGGCCGGCTTTCCTAATCTTGTTAATTCTGCAAGTGTGGTGGCACCGGAACGACAAATAATGAGAGTCGCTGCGGCATATCCGTAATCCATTCGATCCACATACTTCATCACGTTCACATTCGGATGTTGCGGTATGTGTGCCGCCGATTGCCAGTCCGTTTCCCCTGTTTGCCAGATTATTTGATAGTCATTCACAATCGCATCGTTGACCAGGGCGGGCATCGCCGCATTGATTGAAGATGCCCCCAAACTTCCGCCAAAGACGAAGAGTGTTCGTTTCTTTGGAGAGAGTCCAAAAAAATGACAGCCATCATCGCGCGTTGCCGAGTCCAATTCATCTCGTGTCGGATTTCCGACCAATTCCACATGTGCATCCGGCGACAACCATTTTTTTGTTACTTCAAAAGTGATAAACACTTTTGTTGCTCTCGATGCAAGCAGTCTTGTTGTGACACCCGGAAAACTATTGCTTTCATGGATGACAGTTGGAATACCCAATAACGACGCAACCCATAACACCGGTCCGCAAACATATCCGCCGGTACCGATGACAACGTGCGGCTTAACCTTTTGTATGACAAAGAACGACTGTACAAGCGAGACAACTACTTTTACAGGGAACAGGATATTGCTTAACCGCAGCCGACGGCTGAATCCGCTGATCCAAATCGTGTGAAACTCAAACCCTTTTTGCGGCACCACGCGCGCTTCAATCTTCTTTTTCGTGCCAACGAACGCAACCTTCGCGCCCGGTTTTTTCTTTATGATTTCCTCCGCGATCGCAATTGCAGGATAGAGATGCCCTCCCGTCCCGCCGCCGGCGAAAAGAATGTTCATATTAATAGATCTTTCCTACCGCAGGCTCAATCGGCATCTGCGGCTGTACAATGAATTGACGTTCCCGCGGATGCAGATCGGTCTGTGATGAAATATTCAAAAGAACTCCGACAGCAAACGACGAAAATATAATTGCAGTACCGCCGTAACTGACGAACGGCATCGGCACGCCGGTTGTCGGTGCGAGCCCAAGTGTTACCAGCGCATTTGCAATAGCGTACAACACTATGGTGGACGTGATACCGATCGCAAGATATTTACCAAAATCATCTGGTGCATATTTTGCAATTTTCAATCCGCGGAGCAAGATCAACAGGAACAGACCGATGAAGATCATTGTGCCGATCAGTCCATACTCTTCTCCGACAATGGAGAAGACAAAATCGCCGTACGATTCCGGCAGGAAGAGATCGCGTTGTTTGCTCTGGCCCATGCCGACGCCAAAGACCCCGCCATTGCCAAAGCCTATAATTCCCTGCAGCAACTGATAGTTCGCTGTTGATGTCACCGTTTCATCACTGCCAAAGCCGACATAGGACAGGATGCGTTTCATTCTATATGGTGCGCTGACCATATAGATTAATAATGCAGGGATGAGAGCTGTCAGCGAAAGAAAGACATGTTTCATACGCGCACCGCCGACAAAAACCAGAATCATTCCCAGCACGAAAATCATCGAGCCGGTGCTGAAGTTGGGCTGCAGCATCACTAAAACAACAACACCGCCGATCCAGATCATCAACGGCAAAAATCCTGTCTTGAAATCGGCTAATTTTTCCCTCTTATTTGAAAGCAGATAGGCCAGATGAAACAAGAGTGCAAACTTGGCAATCTCAGAAGGCTGCAGACTGAATCCGCCAAGCGAAAGCCACCGTGCCGCTCCCTTCACTTCGCCGCCAGTCAGTCGCGTTGCGACCAGCAATAAGATCGATGCGATCAGCACCCACTTCGTGAGCGGTTTATATCGTTTATAATCCATATTGATGGCGAAGAACATCACCACCAGTCCTACAAGGATCTTGGTAATATGCTTGTTCACCAGTCCGCTCGACGACTGCATCTTCTGCATCGCCCAAGTGGATGAGGCGCTGTACACCACCACCGTGCTCGCCACCATCAAAATGAGAACAACGAATAACGTGATACGGTCAATATGATTTTTCTCTGAAGCCATTTTCCTTATAGTGTATGCACGAGCTGTTTGAACACTCTCCCCCGTTCTTCATAATCCGTGAACCAATCGAACGATGTGCACGCCGGCGAAAGCAATACAATATCCCCTTTCGCTGCCAGCGATGTTGCGGTATCGATCGTTTTCTGCATCGATTCCAGGTTTGGGATCGCCGTGCCGATTGTTTCGACCTTCACCACACGAACCTTGTCCGCAAAAATCTTTACGATCGTATCAGCCGAGTATCCTGTTGCAACGATCGCTTTCACTTTTTCTTTCACCAAACCAAAGAGAGTCGAATAATCATTTCCTTTATCTTTCCCGCCCATGATCAACACAATCGGTTCCCGGTAACTCTTTAAGGACATCTCCACCGCTTCGACCGTCGTCGCTTTGGAATTGTTGATGTAGGTAATCCCGTTTACCTCTTTTACCACTTCTTGACGGTGTTCGACCCCTTTGAAATTCTTTAACGTCGATTTGATATATGCCGGCGTTACACCAACTAATTGCGCCGTAACCGCCGCCGCCATTGCATTCTGCAGATTATGCTCTCCTTTGATCG
>JBAYJG010000043.1:0-15384 GCA_041665225.1 Bacteroidota bacterium | reverse complement strand
TTTTTGATAATTCAACACGGCGTTAATCTTCAATTTTCCCGCCGGAAGAGTGGGGGGAAGCGTCCAGGTAAATGTTTCGATCTTGCTTTCTCTCGGTCCAATCCGGTAGTCAGTAGACTGGGAAGCAGTATTCCATTGCTGTATCGTCATTCGTCCCTGCGGATCGAGATACGGGAGACGGAAAATTCTATCTCCTTCTGGAACGCCATCCCGTTGAATTCCAACGAAATCAGGTTTGTTCAATGCAATGCCCATATCCTGATAGGCGAGAGTGTTCGCGGCGATGGTATATTCTTCACCGGCAAATCCCTTTTTGTCTACCGATAAATGATAGATCGTTCCTTTCGCATCAACTGCTTCTACGTGCAGCCATAACATCCGTTCTTCTGCAGAGCCGGTCGGGAACTTATGACCTGTTTTTTGATTGAAGAGCACCACCGTGAATTTCACCCGATCGCCCGGCTCGGCTTCACGGATATCAGGATGGATGCGGAGTTCTACGACACCACGAACTTTGCCGGGATCATGCGCGCCGTGAAATAGATGTTGGGCAACATTTGGTAACGGTTTTGCCATGGAAGCGTTTTGACCGGGTGCATAGGTCATATGACAATCCTGACAGCGTACACCTTCTTTTGAGTATGGTCCTTCTTTCCATTCTAAATGAGTCGATTTTACCCAGATACCGTAGGGATCCTTTTCGTTATGACACGTTCCGCAGAAATCGCCGGTTCGGATAAAATCTGATTTTTTCGTTTCATGTGCGGGAGACTGCAATCCTTCCCGAGGGCCGTATTTCACTTTTCCCGGCTCGGAGATATAATTGAAATTGAACGGAACTTCTCCTTTGAATCCTGTGATCGTATGGCATACATCGCAGGAGACTGATTCATTTGCTCTGCTGTTTTCCGATGGTTTCGGCGGCGGTACATCGCCCGCCAGAAATGCGATCGGTGCATGGCAGCCGTTACAACCGGCTTTTACGCCGGCAACTTTCTTATCTTTCTCAGCATGAGGGACAGCGAGTTTGAAATATTCTATCTCATCCCAATGATGCGTGTATGCCTGCGACATCATGGTCTGTTCCCATTGACGATAAAAATCGACATGGCATGACGTTCCGCATGTCTGTGGTTTTTCATAGTCGCTGTACTTCCGCGAACCAAGCGCTTCATCTCCCGCTTTTTTCTCCTGTGAGAAAGTGAATGTCGCCAGCAGTGCAACAATCATCATGATGCGAAAGCCGAATGCCGGTAATGAATGAAAGGAAAGTGTTTTCATAACTCCCTCGTAGTTATTGTGGGATACAAGGTTGGAAACGAGAACGGTTTTCTGGGTGAGCCGTACTGTTTCGCGATGTGTGGGTTGGAATTACTGCTGAACACTAACGGAAATTTCGGGAAGAAGCAATATTGAAAACGGTTCTGGAAAAATCCAAGACATGATTCTCGGATTATTTTATCCGATTATCGTTCAGTACGAGTGTTCGAAAGAGAGGTAAAAAAAAAATCCGCGAATTTCACTCCCCTCAATGAAATAAACAGAATATGCAAACCCTGGAACGATCTGCAGATCGCCGATATCGATTGCCCAACGAACGCCGGGACTGATAATCAGTTCATTCGACCGATCAAA
Source organism: Bacteroidota bacterium (assembly GCA_041665225.1). GTDB lineage: Bacteria > Bacteroidota > Ignavibacteria > UBA10030 > UBA8401 > UBA8401. Next base: position 13,749 of record JBAYJG010000043.1, on the reverse strand, counting down.
TGTTGTGCCTGATGATCTAAAGAGTATTTCCGTGAGGAGATTGAAGTGCGGATTGGCAAGATAAATGGCGCTTGCGCCGAAGATATATTCCGAAAATGCAGCAGATCCGGACTTCCAACGCACATTGGGAATATATGTCCATCCGGCGTTATAATGCATGACGAATTCATTTGAAAACCGTTTGCTTACCGGCAGATTGAATTGAAATCCGGTTTTTCCGTATCCCGAATGTTTGGATGGGTTTCCGGTCGGAAGTATAATCGTGCCGCGGGGTGCGATTGCCAATCCTTTTTCATTTAATACTTCATACCGATAATTGATCTGCACGTCACCGATGCTGTTGGAGGGAGTATTCGTTAGTGTCGAAAAATGGTACGGTATCGTCACGCTTAATTGATGGAGTTGACTGAGAAGAGGCCACTCTTCGGTGAAACTGGATTCCCATTCGTTTTCTGGCGAGATAATTGTGCCGTTGAAAATATGCTGAATAACGCCTTCTTCTTGGTTATACGCCTCTTCAATAAAAAAGGAATTGTCTTCGATTGCTTTGGTGAATTCCTGCGAATATACAATAGAAGGAAGAAACAACATCAAAAAGCAGAAAGGAGTAAGGATGGCATGAATTGTTCTATTCAGAATAACCTCGGCATGAATTTTCCAGTTCGTTCCATATATGCTCTATACTGGTCGCCGAAAGTTTCGATCAATCGCTCTTCTTCAGCAAAAGTCCGTGTATAGAGAGTTGTCATGACCGCGGCAGAAAGTATCAGCATCAGCCAATTGGATGCGAGCAGTCCCAAACCGATAAAGAAAAATAATCCTGTAGTATACAGCGGATGTCGTATATACCGGTAGATGCCGTTCGTAATAAGTTGGTGATGTTTTCGTGTCTCGACCGTATCGGTAATGTTCTTCCCGATACTGGTGAAAACAGAGATTCCCATCGGGATAGAAATGATAGACAACAACACTCCGGCTGTCTGCAGAGTGATTAAAGGTTCATAACTGACACGGTGAAAAAGTCCGGGAAACCAGGGAAACAAAAACGCTATCATCCACAATAGTCCGCCGCAAATTCTCAGGATAAGGAATGTGGCTGTTCCCTCGTTCTTCATACGTTCAAATCGGTCCTGCTGCTTATGTGCCTGCAAACGAAAATACATGCCGAAAGAAAGGATCGGGTAGAAAACTGCCGCAAAGATCACTTGTATCATGGATTCAGACATTATCATTGGTCGGGAAATTATAGTGAAACTGCTATCAGTCTCCAAATCTGTGCTACTAAAAAACAGATGACAAATCCCATGATCAGAGGGATCACGGTAGCAACAGTAGTCCATTTTAAGCTTTTCGTTTCTTTATAAATCGTGAAGATCGTCGTCGAGCACGGATTATGGAGCAGGCTGAACAACATCAGGTTCAATCCGGTTAAGAATGTCCATCCTCCCGCACGTAACACATCGGCAACAGCATTAGCCTCATCTAGTTCGAACATTACGCCTGCACCCGCGCCGATGCCAGACAGTTTAACGCTCAGGACGGTGAGCATCAACACCGTCGGTATAACGATCTCATTTGCGGGAATGGCAATGATGTAGGCTAGGAGAATCACTCCGTTGATGCCGAGCAGTATCCCGAATGGATTCGACCAGTTGATAAAATGTTCGGCAAGACTCAGATTTCCTACGTGAATATTGGATACCAACCATATCACTGCGCCGGCGGGAGCGGCAAAGACAATGGCGCGCCACAGGACAATCGCCGTCCTGTCGATTAACGACGTGTATAATGTCTGCCATAACTGCGGCGGACGGTAGGGCGGAAGCTCCAAACTGAATGCCGATGCTTCACCTTTCAGCATCGTTTTCGAAAGTCCCCAGGAAACTGCCAGTGTGAAGAAAATTCCGAGAACTGCAACTGCCACGACGGCACTGGCGGTGACCAGTCCTGCCAAATGTGCCGGGACAAGCGCTCCGAAAAAAATCGAAGCAATAAGGATCTGTGTGGGCCATCGACCGTTGCAGAGCGAAAAATTATTGGTGATGATTGCGATCAGCCGTTCGCGGGGACTGTCAATGATGCGTGTTGCAACCACTCCTGCTGCATTGCATCCGAAACCCATGGTCATGCTCAGTGATTGTTTTCCGTGAGCACCTGCCCGTCGGAAAAGAGAATCCATATTAAATGCTACCCGCGGAAGGTAGCCGAAATCTTCCAGCAATGTAAAGAGAGGAAAGAAAATCGCCATCGGCGGCAGCATGACGCTGATAACCCATGCCATGGCAAGCCATACGCCGTCTACTACGACACCGGTAAGCCACCACGGCGCCCCGGCCATAGTGAAAAAATTGCGCAGCAATGGGTGGACGGTATCTACCAACAACACAGCAATATACGAGGAAGGGACATTCGCTCCTTCGACGGTCAACCAGAAAACCAGCGCGAGCAGCAAAAACATCAGGGGGAATCCGAACATTCTGCTGGTAATCAGTTTGTCCAGCCGTTGATCAAAATTGTACCGCGGCTTTACTGTGGGTGCCGTCACAGACCGCGTTGCAATTTGATGCGCATCGGCGTAAATCGCCTCGACAAGCGAGTCGTGGATATGTTCGCCTATCTCCCAGCGCAGTGTATTGGCTGATGTTAGAATGGATTCTTTGTTCGTAATCTTCTTCATTGTTCTTTCTGCTAAAAAAATCGTTTATGCTTGAACTGCAGTAAGCGAGCGCTGTGTATGCCGGGAAAGTTGTCCCAGTTCTCCGCTATGTATCGCATCGATGATCTTCTGGTCTCCCTCCAGCAACCGTAACGCGATCCACCGTGTATTCGGCAAGTGTGGAAATTCCGCTGATATTTTAGAAGTCAGTTCCCGTATCGCTTTTTCCAGCCGGGGCGCGGTTCGTTCCAACCTGTGCGGACGGCAGACATACGCCCCGGTGGCAACGTCGTAGACATTCTTTAAAAGTTCTGGGATCCCTTCTTCCTGTCGTGCGGCGGCAGCAACAACCGGCACGCCGAGATCTTTCGCAAGACGTCGGGGATCGACTGCAATGTTATGTCTCTTCGCTTCATCCATCAGATTCAGACAGACAACGGCACGGTCGGTAATCTCCAGCACTTGCAGAACAAGATTCAGATTGCGTTCAAGCCTGGTTGCATCGACGACGATCACCGTGACATCGGGCTGTCCGAACAAAATGAAATCCCGTGCGACCTCTTCATCTGTACTGGTGGAAAGTAGGGAATAGGTTCCTGGAAGATCGACCAACTTAAATCGTTTATTGGCATAGACGAATCCTCCTTCAGCCCTTGTGACGGTCTTGCCCGGCCAATTGCCGGTATGCTGACGCAATCCCGTCAATGCATTGAAGACCGTACTCTTTCCGGTGTTCGGATTGCCGGCGAGCGCAACGACAAAATCGAATTGAGCCATATTAATGCCGAGCTTGGTAAGATTTCCCAGGTTATGGACCGGGCAATCATCGCATTGAGCGTTCAGTGTGTGTGACATTATTCGTACTCCTGATTGCAGTATTTATTGACGTTGGATGAAAATCAAATTTGTCTGTTGCTGTCGCAGCGCAACAAGCGCACCGCGAATGGAATATGCAACCGGGTCTCCCGATGCACTGACCATTTCGGCGCGAATGACGGTGCCGGGAACGACGCCCAGATCCATTAACCGCCTCCGCTGCTGTCCGCGCATTGCTTTGGAGATGCTGAGGATATTTGCCGCTTCACCAATCTTTAGGGAAGCGAGTGATTCCAACGGAGCAGTGATCTTATGTTCTTCTTCTGTGATTGGAGCGACGGTGATATTGTTCGTGAGCAGCGGAGCAAGGATGATCTCTTCGCCATCCGCAGCGAATCGAATTCGTTCATTCGATCGTTCGATCATCATCACCTGCATACCCACATACAATCCCTGCGCTACCAGCTGTGCAAAGACTGCTTCCGGTTCATCCTCAATATGGGTGATGAGGGCAAATTCACCGCTATTCATTGAAAGGAGAGATTTTCCCTTCTTTGGCGGCATTTCACCTGACGGAGTCGGGATCGGATCGCCGTGCGGATCGAATTTGGGATTGCCAATCTGTGCAGCGAGCGCTTCAGTCTGTGCTTCGGTGAGTTGATGCTCGGCGAGTTCAGCGGACGAATGCCATTCCGTCGGGGGAACACTCGTTTCATCCGCAAGGTACCGTTCCCATAACCGGTGTACACGAATCACGCGGAGGGCGTATGATTTTCCGTCGGCAGTCAATTTCACGCCATTATCGCTGGTGACCAGCAGACCCATAGCCGTAAGGCGGGTTAATAGTTTGGCGGATTCGTCGGTGGATATGAGCAGTGTGCCGGCGATGCTTTCAGTGGTGCAGATGATATTCTTGTATTCACAGTCATAGATATGTTTCAACGCATCTTCGATAAGGATGCGCTTTCGTCCGCGGCGAGCACGATGCCACTGTGCGCGCAGACCGATTTTCGGAAGAAACAGAAAAAGCATGACGGCAACAATGATGCCGAAAAGCAATAATGCACTGCCGGGATCTGTCATAGTCCCTCCTTAGGCGTTTTCGACAAAAATATTTGATGCAATCGTGGAACTAATGTTGATCTTTTTTTGATCTATTTTCACCAGCATGGAGTTGTCAAAGCTCATCTTCTGCTGAATGCCGATCTCCTTATTGAGCGAGATGCCGATGGAAGCAACATACTGCAGCATCTCCGAATTTGAATCGCTTACCCGTAGCACGCGTACGGTCGAACCCTCGCGTGCCTCAATCATCGGATAGCTCATTGAGCATTTGATCTCGCCGTCCTTCGTCGGAATTGGATCTCCGTGCGGATCGATAAGTGGATGGCCGAGAGCATGATCGATTTTTTCTTCCATCTTGTCGGACATGATATGTTCGAACCGTTCCGCTTCATCGTCGATCTCGTCCCATCCGAAATGGAGAACTTGCACAAGGAACATCTCCCATAGTCGGTGCTTGCGGATAATCCGGAGGGCGAGTGTCTTTCCTTCTTCTGTCAACTCGACCCCTTTGTACGGAGTATGGGTCAATGTCCCTTCCTCCGCAAGCTTTTTAATCATTTCCGAAACGGATGCGGGAGAGATCTGCAGCTTTTCGGACAGAGAGGAGGTGGTTACCTTTCCTTCATTCGAAGAAAGTTTATAGATATTCTTCAGATAGTTTTCGATTTGTTCGCTTGCCATTGCAGTTACCTTTCTTTCAATCCTCAATTCTGTACATCCTCAGAAAAAAAATCAGTCGTGACCGCAGCCGCATTCACCGTTCAATGATTCTGCTTTTTCAAAACATTCTTTCCCCTCGACGACAGAAAAATACACCAGCCCAAGCGCGCCGGCGGCGTCAATGTACGGAATAGAGAACAACTCATACAGGAAACTCGATGCGAGCAGTGTGATGGACATATACACACAAACCACATTGCAGTTTGCATCGGCGATCATTGCCTTGGAATCCAGTGCAGTTCCAACTTTTCGTTTATAATAGATCAGGAAGACCATGGAGATGATAGACACCAACGAAATGATGACCCCCCAAAAAGTCGACTCAGGTTGTTTGTTTTCGATAACGGAAAGAACTGCCATGAATACCAGCCCTACGGAGAGAATGTAAAACGAAACGCCGGTGACCTTTAAGGCAGTGATTTCAAATGGACTTTTGCTGGAGAGTGGATTTTGCGCAATGCGAAACACCATTGCTGCTATACCTATTCCTGAAACTGTTTCGATGAAACTGTCTACACCAAATCCAAAAAGGGTCAACGATTCATCCGAAAATCCAACAATGGTAGACACCAATCCTTCGGCAATATTATACACTATTGTAAACAGACTTAAATACAACGCGAAATTGTAGAGCCGTTGTTTTTCTATTGAAATTGACTGGTCTGCAGCAATTGAATTCATTTTTATATTCCCAGGTAATTAATTTAGGTTAGCCTAAATATATATCAAGGCAAAGTGAAAGTCAATAGGAGATGAAAATTACTTTTCCCCAAAAATCCTTAACCATTCATCTATTTGTGCAGGTGACAGTGGAGATTCAGACTTTTCCGTAATGGTATCATCGATCTCAGCCAGCAAATGGGAGAAGTGTTTAGACGTGTGCGTGAGACAGGAACACGCTTTTGCAAAATGCAGTATCTCTCTGTCCGACGAGACGATCACTAGCAATGACCGGTTTCTGGACTGTTCGATCATATGTTTGATCTTTTCGTCCGCAGAGAGTGGATAAGAAAAAAGGATATGGACGGGAGCATGCGTAGGGTGGGGCAGTGTGTCATCCGTTCGCATACCATCAAACACAATTGTGCTGCGGAATTTGTTTTTGTGCGTCAAGAGCGAAACGGAATGGATCAATATTTCTCTTGCAGTAGCCGCATCATGAAGAAGTGTTTTCTTCAAAGTGGGGATAGCATGGATAAGATTATAGCCGTCGATAATAACATGTTGCATGATCAATCCAATGCTACAAGTTCGATATCGTGAATGCGGGTCATGTTAACGCCGATAGCTTTGCCTGTAGTGCTTTTTTCAAAAATGTCCTTGAATTTTGCACCCCATACAACTTCATCGTACCGGTAGGATGAACGGGAATGAACTGTTTGAGAATAGGTCTCATCCGTTGCGGTTACAAGGACAAATATCTCGCTCTCGGTTTCTTGTAAGAATGTTTTATCTTTATCAAAAAGCGGACTTTTATCATCAATCTGATGAACGATCGTCCAATGCAGCGGAAAGAACGTCACCGTGTTACGATCCAAATGCAATGGAAGGTATTGACGGACCCGCCGTCCATCTTTTACCGTCATCCACGAAAACACAATTTGCGCTTCTATATTGATCAATTGACTCGACCGTTGATTGATGATTCTTACCATCAGGGCCTTTCCATTTTTGAATGGAGCAACGACAGCCGAATTGCTGTATAGAATTTTCGCATGGGGACGGGCGAACCGTGCAAAAAGAAGCCCTGTTGCCATCGCTGCGCTGACCAGGCCAAAGAATGCTTCGAACGTCATAAGCCAGTTCGCAGCAGCAGATCTCGGATTCAATGCACCGTAACCGATAGTGGCAAATGTTTCTACGCTAAAGAAAAAACAATTCCAATAATAATCGGTCAATGTCGTCGATTCGATCCCGTTTAACGCATTGTCACCGCAGAGATAGAATCCAGTCGCAAAAATGAAATTCACTACAATATAAAATGCTGCCATCAGCAGCATAAACTTTGTCCAGGAAATCGTGATAAGCCAATGATACATGCTCAACGATTTGAGAAAAGACATACCGTCACGATCGACATTGAATGTGCCGTCGCGGTTCATCATCCGCTTGTTCTGCTCCTGTGAAAGGCGCGAACCAAAACCGAGGTCGTTCGTATCTTCCCGTGTTTGGGGCGTTTTTCTCAATGTTTTCATAGATCAATCCATCCGTTTTCGTGCGGTGATAACAACCCCGTTGCCTGTTTTCCTGAAACTAAAATAATCAATTTGCATTGATATATAATAGAACGGATAAAAAATCACAAAGAATGGGAGCAGCAGAAGTGCGAAACCCGGATGCCAAGTTTTGATCATCCATTCCAGTATTGCCGATATTTCAAACATTGTGGCCGCAATCGGACCATAGGAAAAGCGCCGCTCTTCTATATGAAATCCTGCTGCACTGAACAATTGTTCAATTGATTCATCTGTGTATGTATGCGGTCGGCCTATGATATGATCGTAGTCAAAATTCGGATGTTTCGACAATTGCGTATACAGTTTTAAAGTTCGACGATAGTTAACGGGGACGTACACAATCAACGTTCCTTCAGGTGACAGAGCCTCATGAAATTTTTTCATTAATGCACTGTCCTGTTGTATATACATTAACACTCCGATGCACAGGATCACATCTTGATCCGTCGGAAACTCTGTCGTAATGAGGTCACCGCAGATGAAATGGGTATTTGCCCTTTGCAACGTGCCGGCAAACCGGTTGCATAGTTCAATATTGGAATTGGAAGCGTCAATGCCGGTCGCATGTTCTGTATTTCGTATTTCAGGCATTGTGAATAGAAAGTCGCCCAGTCCGCATCCCGCATCAAGCACATGTTTCGGCGGTGCTATTCGATTGAGCACGTGTTGAATTGCCCGGCGGGAGTATTGTATACGCAATACCGAACTATGATTGATCCAAAAATACACATAGAGAAGGAAGGGGAACTTCAATAAAATTGATGGTGCATGCTTGTGGTGAAGATAACGCGATATTTTCCGGGGCATAAAACACAGTTTTTATTTTAATGTAGACACGGTTCGTTTGAAATGCAATGTCGGTATGGTCATTTCCCAAGAGAGGTACTCTTGAACGATCTGCATTGTTGGATCTGTGAACATAATCATGTACAGGCCAAACGAAAGTAAGAATATGCAGCGTAATTGATGAATACTGTCCAGAACTATACTTCTAACAGCAAATATGCTCTTGTCTTTACTCATCATAGAAGTTTATTCGTGTGAGGTCGATTCGCCCTCCTTTTAAAAATACCTAATTTTTGGTATTGCGCTTTTCATAACGTTCCCTTACCATCTCAGCACCAGAACACCTCTCGAGTATTTCCTAAACCGTTTTGACATTGTTATCGGTGCCACTCGCTGACGCAAAAGCACATGATGGTCGTCAATATCCGATTAATTCATCTGAAATGAAATTTCCCAAACTGTTCGTCAGTTTGATTCCAGAGAAAACCTTTATCGAAGATTTTTTCAGCATCTATTGGGGAATGCAATGATAGTACATTAATTAGCCTGCTAGGTGTTCAAGTGTAATCGGAGGAAATAAGCTTAATTCAAAAACTAGTACGAATGTGCGTACTGATTCATTCAATATTAATTCATACATAGCCGATGGATTTTCACCCCCAGATACAATTAAGTAAAAATGAAAAAGAATTATTGCAGTTGTTGTCACTTGGTATGACGAAAAATACTATTGCACAAAAACTCAGCATTAGTAAATATACCGTTGACAAACAACTGCGGAATATATTTATCAAACTCAATGTTCATTCGACTGTCGCGGCAGTAGCATCTGCAATACGTAAAGGGGATATTTCATAATGTAATTGACTTTGCACTATCCTTCGTATTCCATTTCATCAGGAAAATTACCCGCAAAAAAGAAATTATGGAAATTATATTTAAAGACGTACATCATTCTTAATTATACCCCCGGGGGTTTTATGAATAGTATATTTCGTTTTGTTGCCAAAACGTTGTCGGTCCTGATATTGTTCACCTGTTTCCCTCTTTTTTCCTCCGTTCCTCCGCATGCACGTGTGCAAAAACTGATTCAAGAGAAAAAAATTCCCCAGCCGTATTATCTGAAAAATCGTGCACGCTTATTGAAAGCGGGAGTGAATGCACCCTGGAAAACAAAAACCCTGAAACAAAAAAGTGTTGCTGCCTCCGGATCGCTCACCCGTTCACTGGGTCCGTCGTTGGCACCCACTGGAGCTTGGAAAGCGTTGTTGCTGGTCGTGAAGTTTTCCGATAAGCCGCAGAATGTTCCTGCAGGTTTTTTTGATTCACTCATTTTCGGCCAAATGACTGGAACGATGCGGGATTATTATAAAAAAGTAAGTTATAACAATTTGGATATTGTAACGGTGAATCTCCCCAGCACAGTGGGATGGATGACCATGCCGCACACATATGCATATTATGTGAACGGCCAAAATGGTTTTGGCTCATATCCCCAAAATGCGCAAAAACTTGTTGAAGATGCGCTCGCCGCTGCCGACTCGAGCGTTGATTATTCACAATATGATAATGACGGTGATGGTTATGTTGATGCGCTCTTCGTCGTGCATTCCGGTCCCGGTGCGGAATTTACCGGCAGCAACTACGACATATGGTCTCATGCGTGGGTAACCAGTACGGTGCAGGTTCGTGATGGAGTAAATATCTACCACTACTCAATGGAACCGGAATATTGGGACATGCCGGGTGATATGACGTGCGGGGTGTATGCGCATGAGCTTGGTCATGCCGGTTTTGGTCTGCCAGATTTGTATGATGTAGATTATTCCTCTCGCGGTCTAGGCCATTGGAGCTTAATGGCTGGTGGCAGCTGGAATGGCGCAATGGGACTTGGAGAATCTCCGGCTTTTCCAGATGCATGGTCTCATTTTCAAATGGGATATGTTACGCCAACGAATATTTCGACCAATACGCTTAATCAATCGGTTAATAATATAGAAAATACTGCTGAAGCGTATCGCCTCTGGACAGATGGCACTGCAGGTAATCAATATTTTTTGATGGAAAACCGACAACAGACAGGATATGATACATACCTGCCGGGAAACGGCTTACTCATTTATCACATAGACGAAGCGGTAACATCCGACAATCAAAACGAATGGTATCCCGGTCACACGACCTCTGGTCATTTTCTTGTTGCGTTAGAACAAGCAGACGGTTTATATGAGCTGGAAAAAAGTAATAATAGCGGCAATACGGGAGATCCCTTCCCCGGCAGTACGAATGCGCGAACATTTGGCGATCTCACTGCACCAAGTTCCAGGGATTATGCTAATGCAGAAACAAAAGTTGAAGTAAATAATATATCTAATTCGGGATCTGTAATGACAGCAAACATGCAAATTGGACTTGTTGCTGGAAAACCCGCTATTGTTGTAAATCCCGAGAACATGGAATTCGGATCCATCTTGATTGGGGATTTGAAAACTGACACGCTTTTAGTGGCAAACATCGGCGGTGAACCGCTCGTAGTGAGTTCCATCTCTTCGAATCTTGCCGCTTTCGTCTCCAATAACACAAACTTTACCGTCCAGCCTGGCCAAACGCAACCGGTGTTGATTACCTTTACACCGACCAATGCTATCGCATATAATGGAACATTATCAATATCAAGCAACGATACTGCACGTTCTGTTGTGAATGTTGCAATGGTGGGGAATGGTCAGTATGCGCCATCTATTACAGTAGTTCCTGATTCCTTGACTGCTGAGCTTGCGGAAGGAGACAGCACTACACGCATATTGACTATTGGAAATACAGGTGCTGGAAATCTCGAATGGAATATCGTAGGATTCAGCCCTCCGGCACGTATTATGAAAACTGTAGCAGCTTTAAGGACGATTCCTCCAGTGGTTACTTCCCGGTCACCGAGTATTTCAAATGGAAAAAATGTGTCGGTAACACCATCCGTGCGTGCGTTGGTTGATGTGTATTCCAGTTCTTTGTCGTCGTCGAATGCAAATATCGCTGTTCTTGGAGCAGATGGTTCAAACGGTTACGTATTACTGAACGATGTTAGTACAATACTTGCATCATCTGGTCTATTTTCTACTGTTACAACCATCAATGGCAGATCGCTTATTCCCAATGTCGATCAACTACTGGCGTTTGATGCCGTCGTAGTCTTCGGCTGGTACGGATGGGCAGATCCTATAGCTATTGGAAATGTTTTGGCGGATTATGTTGATCAAGGCGGGAATGTGTTAATTGCATTCGCTGCAAATGGTTTGGGCGGAGGCTGGAATATTGGCGGAAGATTTTCTTCGGGAAATTATTGGCTGATTCAGCCGAATAGTTATAGCGGTTCAACACCATATTCGATTGGGACGGTATTTCATCCTGAGCATCCTATCATGCATGGAATAAATACTGTTGTTTCCTATTCCAAACTCCATTCCAGTACCACAATATCTCCCAGTGCAACAAGAATTGCCGATTTCACCGATGGTACACCGCTGGTCGTCGTCTCTCAATCAACTGGTGGGAGAAGAGTCGACTTTAGTTTTCCAATTATGTCTACCACTGTCGATTTCTGGGGCATTGATAAAGCATCGGATGCCGATGAATTATTCATAAATGCTGTACAGTGGCTTGCAGGTTCTGCGCGATGGTTAACAGTATCGCCTAACGCCGGCACCGTCATTCCGGGTGCATCGACAAATGTTGAAGTGTCATTCAATGCGAAAAATTTGAATGGAGGAGAATATCGGACGGTCATTCCCGTTTCCAGTAATGATCCGGTGCTGAATCCGAAAAACATTCCAGCCGCAATGAATGTAATCGGGACTCCCGAAATCGTTGTATCTCCAACTACGATGAACTCTGGAACAGTGTTTATTGGAACACAAAAAAATGACACGATACGAGTGCAAAATTCCGGAAGCGAGTCATTGGTTGTTACCGATATCACTTCGGATAATGCAGCCTTTGCCCCGGATAACACACCATTCACGTTATTGCCGGGAGAAAGCAGAAATGTGTTGATAACATTTTCACCGACAGAAGTGATGCCGTACAGCGGCACACTTTTTATTTCGAGCAATGATACCGTTCGGGGAACAGTGAGTGTTCAACTGACTGGACAGGGCGCAATAACGCCGCCGGTGAATGTGAATGCGCTGGATCATATTGCGAATAAAGTGATTCTCTACTGGTCGCTGCCGTACTCATCACCAATCCAACGTTCGGGATATCTCGGCAATGACGAGCCAGGAAGAATTCAAATAACAGCAAATACCCAACCGATTTTGCCAAAACGATCGTTTGCTTCGCTCTATTATAAGATTTATCGAAGCACCGTCTCAGGCGGGCCATATGCTCTTTTGGATTCCACTGCGGCGCTGCAGTATGAAGATGTTACTGTCAGCAACGGTACTCAATACTATTATGTCATAACAAGTGCGAATGGTTCCTTCGAATCTGGATTTTCAACTGAAGAAATAGGATATCCAGTGAATGAATCGGGAACCGGGGCACGAATTTCACATCTATTCAGTCCGTCGTCGGCACAATTCCCATACGGTCTGGCAGTTAATGGAAATGATTTGTGGGTAACGGAATATTATGATAATAAAGTTTATCAGCTGGATAAAAATACTGGAAGTGTGTTAAGTTCTTTCTTCACACCAAGTATACAGCCGACAGGGATAACTTGGGATGGTTCTTCATTATGGATTACGAATACATACAATGATAATGTGTATAAAGTTGACACCCAGGGAAACATTCTTCAATCATTTTCAGTGCCGCCGGATACGGTCTCTGCGTATCTGACAGGTATTGCGTATGAAAATGGTCACATCTGGGTTGTGGACAGGGATAATAACAGGTTGTTGAAATATGATGCAGCGACCGGAACGATGCTCGCAACAGTGAAAGAACCGTTCGAAGTAACTTTCTACATGCCAACAGCACCGCGCGGATTGACATATGATCCGTCGACCAACTCGCTGCTGCATGTGATCACTGATTTTAGTCAGCCGGCTGTTCAAACATACATCTATGAATTCGACCTTACAACCGAACGGTTCACAGGTCGACGATTCGGTTTTAATAGAAATTATGATCTTGAACTGAATATGTTCTACTCGAACGGAAGAGGCATTACGTATGATAGTGGCAATAACTCATACTGGGTCAGTGACGTTGCCTATGGAGTGATCTATCAGGTCTTACCGTTTACAACGTTTACGCCGTTCAGCGAAGTAACATTCCATGTTAACACAAAAAATAATTTCCCCTCTGTAAAGCCGCTTGATCATGTCGGTATACGCGGAAGCATCGGTCCGCTTGATTGGTATCGCAGCGTGTCGATGAATGATGCTGACAATGACAGTATCTATGACATTACCATTCCGTTCGACGGAAGGTTTGCGAACGCTACGCTGGAATATAAATTTGTTGTTG
>JBAYJG010000042.1:0-15440 GCA_041665225.1 Bacteroidota bacterium | reverse complement strand
GTTCCCCTCCCCATAACTCGCAATAAGTCCCGTCTTCCCCCGGACGGGATTTTTTTTGTTCTGCAATATGCATTCAGAGCGTTTTATCCTCTAAATGCGTAATGATTGTTTTCTGACTCATTTAATCGCATTGCTTATCAGAAGAATCTTCTCTACAATCGTGCAACGGCATAGTTCGAACCATGAGGAATGGTTGATCGGCAGCCTGTGATTGTGAACCTCTGGATCGCTCATGCGTGAAAGAGGTTTTTTTGTTTCAATCTTGGAGGGACCATATGAAAACACTGTTCGGTCAAATCTGGAAACTTGCCCTCATCACTATCACCGGAACTCTGGGTAGCATTACGTTCGGACTGATGATGCACGGCAGCGATGTCTTCAATTATACCGGGATCAATTTCGCGTTTGTGGCATTCGGTGTCTCGGGAGCATTCATTTTTTCATTTTATCACGTGTATGGTTTGTCTAACTCCATCACCGCGGCGCTTGCCACCAGCATTGTTCAGTTTATCATCGCATCCAGTTGGATGCCAATGCTTAACGCCGGGATCTGGTCGTTTGGCGTGAACCTTCCCGTGGTCTGGCTGGCATTTTTATTTGAACGGAAATTAGCGGCATTCCACTGGGCAAAATTTTTTGTCGTCGGAATTGTCTATGGCGCGATGTTCGTCCTGCTGACGCTGGTGGTCGGCGTAGTGCAAAATTTTGCTGAGATTCCTTCGTTTGTCTTCCGTGACAATTTTGTAGACGGACTCTTGATCGGACTTGGCATGGGTTTGGGGGTGCAGGCGGGCGAAGCGAATATCCATTCTATCGGTGCGGGCAAGCCCGGTTCACCGTAGTGATTAGTGCGCAGGAATTGAATAAACAAATTGTTTAGAATGTGGCAGATATTTTCCAATTATCGGGAGCGCGCATATGAATACAAAAGATCTTATTGTTCCTCCGGGAAAGAAAATCTTACTATCAAAATATGATCCGGCGTCGACCGGTAATGTGAAACACAAAGAACGGGCGGAAGAGCACCTTGTAAAGGATATTGCCGACATTGCCCGGCTGCAGGATGTGCTCTATGCTCACGACGTCTATGCAGTACTGATGATTTTCCAGGCGATGGATGCTGCTGGAAAGGACGGAGCGATCAAACACGTGATGTCCGGTATCAATCCGCAGGGATGTCAGGTGTACAGCTTCAAATCCCCGTCGATGGAAGAACTGGATCACGATTATCTCTGGCGTTCGATGAAAGCACTTCCGGAACGTGGGCGGTTCGGCATATTTAACCGATCGTACTATGAGGAAGTACTCATCGTTCGTATACATGACGAGATTCTGAAAAAACAAAAACTTCCGCCCCAGCCGAAAGGGAAGGACTTTTGGAAAGGGCGGTATAACGAGATCAACATGTTCGAACAATATCTCGTCCGAAATGGAATCCATATTCTCAAATTTTTCCTGAACGTCTCCAAGGACGAACAGAAACGGCGCTTCCTGAAGAGGATCGAGACGCCGGAAAAGAATTGGAAGTTTTCCGCAAGCGATGCAAAGGAACGAAACCACTGGGACGAATACATGAAAGCATACGAGGATATGTTTAATCACACCAGCACGAAATGGGCGCCGTGG
Source organism: Bacteroidota bacterium (assembly GCA_041665225.1). Classification (GTDB taxonomy): domain Bacteria; phylum Bacteroidota; class Ignavibacteria; order UBA10030; family UBA8401; genus UBA8401. Next base: position 13,814 of record JBAYJG010000042.1, on the reverse strand, counting down.
TATGTCATTCCGGCGGATCACAAATGGTTTACGCGGGCTGCTGTGGCGCGCATCCTTGTGGAAAAGCTCAAATCGTTGGACATTGCATATCCGAAACCCACAGAAGAACATATGAAGGAACTGGAGAAGGCGAGAAAACTGCTGGAAGCCGAATAAGCGATGCTCTTGGAACAATGTGAGCTCCGATCATGCGGGGCTCTTTTTGTTTGCAGAACGGTTGCATCAATTTTGGGAACTCTGTATCTTTCCAAGAGTTGATGTACCACTTCGAAGCCATGACCCCATGAAAAAATTCTATAGTTCAGCCCGCGATTTTGTCCTGCGCTATCCAGCAATTCTCGCATCGTACTTCATCTACAGCTATTACTTCATTTCGACGATGGATTTTTATATCAAGTTCAAACATCGTCATTTCGGTACGACGGAAGCTCTACAACATTTTGATACGCTATTGTGGATGTGGATTTTAGCATACGCACTGGTGAAAGTGATCGAGTTACGGGAGCGGTTGCACCGGCGGGAGAAAGAGATCCTGGAGCATCAGTACAATATCCAGTTGAAAGAAACGCAGATCCAAACCCTGCACGAAGTGATTATGACGCTGAAGCACGAGATCAACAACCCATTGGCAATCATTCTGGGATATACACGGTTGCTGAAAAAAAGCATATCTGATCCTGATGCGATGAAGAAGATCATGGAGATCGAAGTGGCTTCGCAACGCATCAACCACGCTTTAAAGGAATTTTCCGCTGCACAAGTATACGAAGTGTCCGAATCCCCGGTCGGTAAACTTGTCGAACTTACTCCGTTCAACAACGATCTGAAGCCATGACACAGCATGAACGCTGGATGCATCAAGCCCTTCGACAGGCGGAGCGTGCGTTCGAAATGAATGAGATTCCCGTCGGTGCCGTTGTCGTCCATAAGAATACCGTCATCGCAAAAGGATATAATCAGGTGGAAATGATGCATGACCCCACCGCCCATGCGGAGATGATCGCACTGACTGCCGCCGCCGCTCACCTGGGAGAGAAATTCCTAAAAGATTGCATCCTGTATGTCACCATGGAGCCGTGTCCCATGTGCGCCGGAGCCATTGTGCTGTCACGAATTCCCACAATCGTCTTTGGATGTTACGATCCGAAAATGGGGGCATCAGGAAGTGTAATGAACATTACAGAACATAAGAAGTTAAACCACCGGGTGCATGTCATTGGCGGCGTGCTGGACGCGGAGTGCGGGGGATTGATTAAGGACTTCTTCGGGAAGATGCGAAAAGAGAAACAGCAATAATACGGTACCGATCGTCAGATCGCAATGCCTTCCTTCAACTTTTCAGCTCTGTCTGCCAATCGTAACGCGTCGATCATCTCATCGATATCGCCGTCAATGAACCGGTCTAAATTATAGAGTGTCAATCCGATGCGGTGATCGGTTACTCTGTTCTGGGGGAAATTATACGTGCGGATCTTGTCGCTCCGGTCTCCGCTGCCCACCATCGATTTCCTTGCGGCCGCTTGTTCGTTCTGCTGCTCCTGGAGTTTGATCTCATACAGTTTTGAGCGAAGCATTTTCATGGCGCGTTCGCGGTTCTGCAATTGGGATCGTTCCTGCTGGCAGGCAACGACGATACCGGACGGTGTGTGCGTAATGCGGACGGCGGTTTCCACCTTGTTCACGTTCTGTCCCCCTTTGCCGCCCGAACGGTATGTGTCGATCTGAATATCGGCGGGATTGATTACCACTTCCTCGACATCTTCCACCTGCGGCATGATTGCAACCGTAGCAGCCGATGTATGCACCCGTCCTTGTGCTTCAGTTTCGGGAACACGCTGCACTCGATGTACTCCGCTTTCAAATTTCAGCATGCCGTACACATCCTCACCGTCGATGCTCATGGTGACTTCTTTAAAACCGCCTTTACCTGTTTCATTCCAATCCAGTGTATCAACACGCCATTTCTTTCGTTCACAGTACCGCACATACATGCGATATAAATCGGATGCAAAGAGTGCTGCTTCTTCGCCGCCGGTTCCACCGCGGATTTCCACAATAACATTGCGGTTGTCGTTTGGATCTTTCGGCACTAAGAGCGATTTGACTTCGTTTTCCAGGATTTCCAGCTGCGGTTCCAGTTCCGCGATCTCCGCAAGAGCAAGTTCTTTCAACTCTGCATCGCCGCCGATCTCCAGCACTTCCTTGCTGCTCCGGATATTATTATGGATGTGCAGGTACCTGTCCGCTACTTTCACGATCTCAGAAAGTTCGCGGAATTCCCGTCCAAGCTCTTTGCTCTTTTGCTGATTGGATGCAACGTCAGGGGAGGACATCTTCTCCTGTACTTCAGCGAAGCGGCGTTTGATGGACTGTAATTTATCAACCAGATTGCTCATATCATTTGTTTCGATCGTACGGACTCGAATTCACTTTCTTCTTTACTATACTATGGGAAAACATATTGTGTAATTCCTTACTCCCGTTGTAGCGCCGCTTTCAAGGCGGCCAGCGATACTTCCATCATTGATTCATCCGGTTCCTGGGTGGTGATCGTCTGCAGCCATAGTCCGGGAGCGACAAACAATTTTCCCAGCGTTGTTGTACTGTGCTTTGCAGAGTATTTCAAAAATTCGTAGGAGATCCCGCCCAGGACCGGGATGAACGGTATATGTGTTGCAAGCCTGATCGGCAATGTCAATTCATCGATGAACTGCAGCAAGATTGTGTCCATCATGCTAAACAGCAGAATTGCCAGCAGCATCACTTGCAGCACAAAGCTTGTTCCGCATCGTGGATGAAACCGCGTGTAGGTAATTGCGGAGGAAACAGTCAGTGGAGCATCTTGTTCAAAGGCAAACACCGCCTTATGTTCAGCGCCGTGATACTGAAACAGGCGATGCACATCCTTCATTTTTGATATACCATACAAATATCCGAGCAGAATGGTTATCCGGATTGCGCCGGCAACCAGATTGAACGCCAAAGGGCGCTGTGCTACGTTGAAAAACTGCGTCGCGGCATAGAGCGGAAGAAAGAAAAACAATCCGATCCCGATCCCCAGGGAGAATAACACGGTCAATGTCAGGACAAGCGTGCTTTGTGGTTTTTTTTCTTTTTTTATACCGTTGTTGTTTTTCGCCTCTTCGTCCTCCATTGCGATCTCCGCCGAATAATTCAGCGTGCTGATGCCGATATACATCATCTCCACCAACCCGATAGCACCGCGGATAATGGGCGTATTGAGCGAAGGATAACGTTCCAGTACAGACCGGAAGGGCATTTTCTTCACCACAATCTCACCATTAGCTCTTCTCACAGCGGTTGCGATCATTCCTTTTGCCCGCATCATCACTCCTTCAATCACTGCTTGTCCGCCGACCTGGATCGGCTGATTAATATCGAATTTTTGCTCACTCATGGATTGGCTGCTCTCTCTCGACGAACCTATTAACAAAAAACCTGTGAAATGTTCTCACAGGTTTACATACTATGATAATATACAAAAAAAAGGCCAAAGAAATATCTGATTTCACCGGCAGCCGCTTGCAGCACAGTCTCCGCAGTGCGGAAGCACACGGGCATTCATTATTTGATTTTCATTCTGCCTCTCTCTACCTTTCACCAATCAATTGCTTTAATGAAATTCTCTTCACTTCAACATGGTGTGCCGCTTACGTATGCCGTTCTTGTCACCGGTATGACAAACTGCACCACCGAGTAAAGAATACTATGCAAGTTATCTCAAGTCTTCTTAATTTACAGTCGTCAACGCTGGAAAACACTGCAACGATGGTGATATGCCAGGAAAGCCAGGATCGCGTCAATGCAAAAATCGTTTAATACCAGACCGGGCGCGATCGCAATCGAAATTCCAACACTTACACCGACGGTTTCATGAAGAAAAAAAAGATAATGATCGTTGAAGATGAAAAGATCGTCGCGCTTGATCTGCGTTCGATCCTTTCCTCCGTCGGATTCACTGTCGTTGCGGAAGTTTCCACCGGCAAACAAGCGGTCGCAGCTGCGAAGCAATTCGTTCCGGATATTATCTTGATGGATATTGCACTGAAGGGGTCGATGTCCGGTATTGATGCCGCAAAGATTATTATTGAGCAGCAGGATATCCCCATTGTTTTTCTCACCGCAAACTCCGATGAACAGACGCTCCAACGCGCCCAGAGTACCGATGTGTACGGCTATATTCTGAAACCGTTTGATGAGCGGGACGTACGTACCATCGTGGAGATGGCGCTCTTCAAACACAAGGCGCAGAAGGAGCTGAAGCAGCAGCAGCAATGGCTGGCCACAACACTCCGCAGCATCGGTGATGCTGTGATCGCCACCGATAAAAAAGGGATAGTGACGTTCCTGAATATCATTGCCGAGCAGTTGACCGGTTGGAGCCAGGACGAGGCAGTTGGAAAAAAATTAAGCGATGTGTTCATTGTGGAGAACGAGAATACCGGTAAACGATTGCCGAACCCTGTTGCCAAAGTACTCCGCGAACGTACTTCGCTGAGCCTCACCAACCATACGATACTCGTATCGCGGTCCGGAACGCGCACCTTCATTGAAGATTCCGCAGCACCGATCTTTTCTGAATCCGGCGAGATCAACGGTGTTGTCCTGACCTTTCGCGATGTCACCGAAAAACGGAAAGCTCAGGACTCGCTCCATAAAAGCGAAAAACGGTTCCGCGCCCTTATTGAAAAGAGTTCCGAGGTCGTTACAATTATCGACGCAAAGGGTTTGATACTGTACACGACGAATTCCATCACCTCTATGCTCGGATATATAGCCGGTGATTTTATAGAGCACAATATTTTTGAATATGCACATCCTGAAGAATTGGAATTCGTAACATCTAGATTTGAAGAGCTTCTGCGGCAAGCAGGCAAGAGCATGATGTCGGAAATACGGTTCCGCCATAAGGACCGGTCGTGGCGTTGGGTGGAAGCGACGGGAACGAATCTGTTGAACGATCCTGCGGTGAACGGCATAGTCATCAATTTCCGTGATATCTCGGAACGCCGCGAATCGGCGGAGAAACTGAATCATTTGAACAGGCGTCTCGATTTGATCGCCCGCGTTACCAGCGAAGTAATCGGCGCGCTGCCGATCCAGAAGCAGGCGCGTGAGATGATTGAACAAGTGCGGACAGCATTCAAGGTGGATGCAGTTATCATCCGCGTGACCGAAAATGAGCAGTTGCATCTGTTGGCAAGCATCGGCGTGGTGGAACATCAGCTGGCGAAAGCCATCCCGAGCAATTACGGCATTTCGAAACAGATCATGTCCAGCCGGCGCGCTCTTGCAGTGAAAAATGTGAAGGAGAATTTTGCAACACTGTTCCTGAAACATCAGTCCGGTTTCGACGAAAAGACATTTGATTTCATTTCTTACGCCGGAGCACCGTTACTGATTGGGCATACGGTCATCGGTATCCTTGGATTATATTCGATTCAGCAGGTGCGGGAATTTTCCGCCACGGACCTGGAACATCTGCAGATTGTTGCCAACCATATCTCTGTTGCGATCGCCAATGCACGGCTGTTCAAAGAGATTCGCGAGCAGAATATCGAGATGACCAAGCACATTGAGGAACAGAATCGTGCGGAAGTGCTGCTGCGCGACAGTGAGGAACGGTACCGGGAACTGGTGGAACATTCTCCGACAGCAATCTTTGTCCATGTAAACGGCGTTATACAATTTGTCAATCATGCAACCATCGTGCTGTTCGGCGCTTCTATCGCCGGCGAACTGATTGGAAAGAAGGTTATCGAACTGATGCATCCGGACTACCGCGAGCATGCGCTCGAACGAATGGAGAAGGTCTACGCCAATTACATTCTGCCGACAACTGAACAGAAATATCTCCGGTTGGACAAAACACCGATCGATGTCGAGATATCCTCAATACCATTTACGTTCGAAGGGAAACCGGCTGCACAAGTGATCGCCCGCGATATCACCGAACGGAAACAGCATGAGATCGCTTTGCTGGAATCTGAGCTGCGCTTCCGGTCGCTCTTCGAGAATGCGAAAGATGCTGTGTTCCTGTCCGATACCAGGACAGGAACAATTATTGATGTCAATGCCGAAGCCGAAAAATTGTTGAAACGGTCCCGTTCAGAAATTATCGGCAAACATCAATCGTTCATTCATCCACCAGAACGGTCGCAAGAGGCAGACTCACTGTTCCGTGAGCAGATCCTGACGCTCGGTGAACACGCCGTCGAGTTCGAGGTAATCGACGCGTTGGGGAAAAAGATTCCTGTTGAAATCAAGGCCAGTGTCGTCCGGTTGGACGACAACCGCATTATTGCCCAGGGAATCTTCCGCGATATTTCGGAACGGAAACTCTCCGAACAGGCGCTGCGGGAAAGCGAGGAAAAATACCGCCGGCTGTTCGAGGACTCCAAGGACGGTATCTATATTACAACCTTCGACGGCATGATCCTGGATGTGAACACGTCCATGATGGAGATCCTGGGATTTCGGAATAAAGCCGAAATGATGAAGCATAACGTGAAGGAATTGTATTTTTATCCGACAGACCGCACCAGATTCATCAAAGAATTTGAAACGAAAGATTATGTCAAGGATTTTGAAGTAACATTAAAGAAAAAAGATAGCAGCAAAGCACATGTACTTCTCACAACCGTGGTGATCCGCGATGAGTCCGGGAAACCGGTCCTCTTTAACGGATCGATGCGCGATATTACAGAAAAGAAACAACTGGAACAGCAGCTGATGCAGGCGCAAAAACTCGAGAGTATCGGCACGCTCGCCGGCGGGATTGCACACGATTTCAATAATCTGCTTGCAATGATCCTTGGAACGGCGGAGTTAATCAAGCGTCACGCGAAGGACAATCCCGCGATACAATCGTATATCACCCGGATCATTGAAGCGTCTGAGCGGGGTTCTTCCATTTCCAAACAATTATTGCTCTTCTCCCGGCCGGAACAGGCGGAACTACAGCCGATTTCCATTCACAGTGTGATGGAGCAAGTGTCCGATTTCTTGACGCATTTCCTGCCGAAGACCATTTCCATTCAGCGAGAAGAGGAACCCTCGTCTGCGATCATCATGGGGGATAGCGGCCATTTGCATCAGGCCATTCTTAACTTGTCCATCAATGCCCGCGATGCGATGCCAAATGGCGGCATTATCACTATTAGTGCAAAGAACGTGAGCGGGTCAGTAGTGAAACAGAAATTTCCCGAGGCGGACGAACATGAATATGTTGCAATTGCCGTGAAGGATACCGGTTCCGGAATGGATGAAGCGGTACAGCAACGGATCTTCGAACCGTTCTTCTCCACGAAGGCGCGGGGAAAGGGGACTGGATTGGGACTGGCAATCGTGCATGGCATTGTTCAGCTGCACCAGGGATTTATAGATGTCGCCAGTAAAAAAGGGGTGGGAACTACTTTCACTATGTATTATCCTTCTATTGCAATGGAAGTGACCGGGGAACAACAGGATGAAATTACTATGGAACAACAACAGCATGCAACAATTTTAATCGTTGACGATGAAGAAATACTCCGGGAAATCCTTGTCGAGAGTTTGAGGGATGAGGGGTACAATCTCCTTGCTGCATCAGACGGGATTGAGGCGTTAAAGATGTACGCAGAACATAAAGATACCATTTCCCTGATTATCACGGATCTCGGCATGCCGAATATGGGAGGGGAGGAACTGTACACAAAACTCCACTCGATGAACGACAAAGTGAAAGTCATTGTCTCGTCTGGATTCCTGGACAGTTCCACGCGTTCCGATCTGCTGCAGCGGGGAATCAAGGATGTATTGACGAAACCGTACAAGTTCGATGCCATCTTCGCTACCGTCCGAAGAGTAATTGAAAGCAATTGACAATGAAGATTTTGATTTCCGGCGGGACCGGTTTCATCGGCACCGCTCTCATCAAATACCTTTCCTCTTTTCCTCATGATCTTCTGTTGTTGACCCGTGGTGAATCGAGGATGGAACTGTGTGGCGCACTCACGCTGAAATATATCCACTGGGATCCGTACGCTCATGGGGAATGGGAGAAAGTGATCAACGGATGCGATGTGGTCATCAACCTGATTGGAAAGAATGTATTTGAGCAGCGGTGGAACGAACAGGTGAAGAAAGAGATCCGTCGCAGCAGAATTATTCCGACACTGTTGCTGGCGGATGCGATTGGTAGGGCAGAACATCCCCCGGGACTGTTCATCTCTGCATCCGCCGTAGGATTCTATGGTGACAGGAATGATGAGACCGTTACGGAAGAAAGTGCGGCCGGAAACGATTTTCTTGCAGATGTTGTCCGGGAATGGGAAACTGCTGCCGTTGCAACGGAAAAGCACGGTACGCGTGTAGCTATTCCACGCATCGGTCTTGTGTTGGAGCGGTCGGGGGGCATCATCGGAAAAATGCTTCTGCCATTCCAGCTGTTCGGCGGAGGACCGATCGGCAGCGGAAAACAATTCCTTCCCTGGGTGCATATGGATGACGTTGTGCGGGGGATCCTGTATCCGATGGAGAATGAACAGTTACATGGAGTCTATAATCTCGTATCGCCGAATCCTGTTACAATGAAAGTCTTTGCAAAAACATTCGGCTCCATTCTTCGCCGTCCGTCGTGGCTTCCGGTGCCTGAAGCAGCCTTGAATATCTTGTACGGTGAAGGTGCCAAGGTGATTTTGTCCGGACAAAAGGCATTTCCGGAACGTTTGCGGTCTGCGGGATACGAATTTTCATTTCCCGATCTCAGGCCTGCACTTATGAACTTGCTGGGGTGATCATTGCACTCATGGTGCGTTGTGCTTCACATTTCCGTCTGCGTCAATGAGAATTAAAAATCCGTCGCTGCTGCCGGCAGAAAAGGAGGTAGTAGAGCCGACAATCGCAAGGCCGTCATGAAAATTGATAATGCTGGTCGCGCCGTCAAGATTCCTTCCGCCGTATGTTTTACTAGCGATTTCCGAACCATTCTCCCCCAATAATAGCAGCCAGGCGTCTTGGATTCCAAGCGTGTCCGTAGAGCGATATCCACACACTGCGATCCGGTCGTTTACGAATGTTAATCCCGTAGCCGCATCATCCCTGTTTGTTCCGAAAGTTTTTGTCCACAGCACATTCCCAATGGAGTCATATGCCGCCACCAATGCATCCCGCTGTTGATCTTCATTCCGGACAAAACCGCAGAAATAATATTTCCCTTTATGTTGCATCCCAGACACGAATCGTGCGCCGCCCGGTGCCGCGATCTCCCGTCTCCATTTTTCCTCGCCGAGAAAGTTCAGCCGAAGTGCGACCGCATATTCTTCCGATAGATCGGTACTTCCCTGTGTGAATCCTGAAACAATCAATCCGCCGTCCGCCGTTGCAGCAATCTGGAATGCTTCGTCGTGGAATTTCCCGCCAATAGTCCGTTCCCAGATGAGTTCAAACGATGCGTCATATTTTCTCAGGACGATATCCACTCGGTCGCTGTCGGTTTCCCGAAATCCGCAAACGACATAACCGCTATCCTTCGTCTGAAGGACGCTGTTCACTCCTTGCGCACCCTCCTGCAATATGGTCTTACTCCATTCAATGGTACCTGCGCTATCCGTTTTCACGAACCATTGATCGGAGGGAAATTCTTTCGAGGTATTCTGTCCCGCGGCAAAATAACCGCCGTCCATTGTTTGAATGACGCATGTAAACCACGACATATCGTATCCGCCGAAGATTCGTTCCCACTGTTTGATTCCTGTCGGTGTGGTCTTGATCAGCATTCCACCCCTCTCCAATGAATGCGTTGAACCGGCAAGTATCAACCCGCCGTCAGCAGTGGCGGCGATGGCACTGAGTGCATCGAATTTTTTACGTCCGAAGATTGCGGTGAATTGCTGTGTGCGGTGGAAGACGTATTCCTTGCTCCATCCGCCGAAGATGTTTCCGACCGTTGCAGGGAGGACTCTCCACACATAGGTCTTTTCTTGCGGCAGGTTGACGGTCATTTCGTTGGAGGTTGTTTTCGCATCAATGATCAGAAAATCCATGGAGTTCGTATCGGAAACCTGCACAGTGTAACTGAGTGTATTTTCGATTGGCAACCATTTCAACGTTATCAGCGAATCACCCATAATAGCATGGTGCTGCGGTGAAACAAGCTTCACCTGCGGTTTTGTCGTTTTCATTACATCAACACTTATCGCAGGAGAAAGTCCTACGTTGCTGGAAGGGTCGAGTGCTGTGGCGGTGATACGGTGCGAACGGCCATCTCCCCAGTAATCACTGTACCAGTAAAACGTGTACGGCGGTGAAGCCTTTTTTTCGAGAAACACTTCGTCGACATACAGCGACACACTGGTGACGGATACATTATCCGTAGCGGTGACGGTGATAGAAATCGGGGCGCCCACTTCATCGTTTTCAGGTTCATTCACCCGCACTTCCGGGGGGATACGATCAAGGTTATCGGGAGCGCTGCACCCGGTTAGCAGTGAGAACAAAACTGCAATGGGAAAAAAAAGATGTTGTTTCATAGGTCAATACCCTGTTGCGATGCCGTATCCGCGAGGATCGGAAGCGCCGTAAAAAAATCCGTGTATGGAGTCGAGGATGATTCCTTCCGCAAGTCCACTTGTTCCTTCTCGTTCTGTCAGCGTGTGTCCCATTGCTTGAAGTTTTTCGACGGTATCCATAGAAAGTCCGCGATGTTCATAATAGACAACATCAGGGATCCACTGGTGATGGATGCGCGGTGCATCAATGGCCTGCTGGATGTTCATTCCAAAGTCGATCACATTGCAGATTACCTGCATCACCGTCGTGATGATCGTCGTTCCTCCCGGTGTTCCGATCACCATAAACGGTTTTCCATCCTTTACCACGATCGTTGGTGTCATGGATGAAAGCATCCGCTTTCCCGGCTGGATTTCGTTTGCCACATTTCCGACGGCGCCATAAATATTCGGCACACCTGGTTTAGCAGAAAAATCATCCATTTCGTTGTTCAACAGGAATCCCGCACCGTCAACGGCAACAGCACTCCCGAAATTACCATTCAACGTAGTTGTGACACTCACGCAATTCTGCCATTTATCCACAATAGAATAGTGTGTCGTCTGTTCGTGCTCACGGACTGGTGGAGTGCCGTGTGAAACTGCTGCGCTTTTGCTTGCGATCATAGTGTCAATGGATGCACGAAGCTCTTGTGCATATGTTTTGGACAAGAGCCACTCAGTGGGGACAGTATAAAAATCTGGATCGCCAAGATGTTCTGCCCGGTCCGCATAAACGCGGCGCATCGCTTCAATGTACCGATGGAGTGTCTTGGCGGAATTGTGGCCGTACGATTGCATATCATATCCTTCGAGAATGTTCAGCAGTTGAATCAACGCGATGCCGCCGGAACTCGCCGGTGGCTGGGAAATGATCTCGTATCCGCGGTAGGTCCCTTTCACCGGTGCATGGATGAGCGTACGGTAGTTCTCCAGATCGGCATGCGTAATCAATCCTCCTCCGCGGTTCATCTCGTTGACGAGAAGATCGGCAGTTGTGCCTTTATAAAAACCGTCGCGCCCTTTTTCTATGATCCGTTTCAGCGTCTTTCCGAGATCGGTTTGCTTCCAGATCTGACCTTCATGAAAGAGTGAATCCTTAGCAACAAAATATTTCTTGCTTCCTGGAAACGTTTCGAACGATTTCCGTTCTGCATTGAGTCCATCGGCAAGTTCGGAAGCAAGAGGAAATCCTTTCATGGCGAGATCGACCGCGGGTTTCATTACCTGCCGGCGAGACATGGTTCCGTACTGCTCAAGCGCGGTGAGCAGTCCATCAACACTTCCGGGGACGCCGGCAGCAAGATGTCCTATCGTGCTTTTCTGTTGTATAAAATTTTTTGCGCTGTCCAGATACATATCCCGTGAAGCGCCGGCTGGAGCAGTTTCGCGGTAATCAAATGTTACGCATTTCCCATCCGCAAAACGGATGTTCATGAATCCGCCTCCGCCGATATTTCCTGCGGCAGGATAGGTGACCGCTAGAGCGAAGCCGACCGCAACAGCAGCGTCAACGGCATTTCCTCCTTGTTCAAGGATTTGTCTGCCGACGACCGAAGCGATAGGATCGGCGGAAACCACCATGCCGTTCTTCGCTTTGACAGGTTTTCGCGAAAGTGCAATATGAAGCGGAGAGAGCAGCAACAGCAGGATAAGCAAGGAGAGGAAATATTTTTTCATTCAGGTCAGTAAAAAAGAAGCCCTGCCGTATCAAGACAGGGCTGTGATATTATTGCGCGTTCATTATTTTAAAATGGAAGATCGTCATCTTTTGGCGCATCCATCTGCTGAGGTGCGGATTCAGATGATGAATTGTTATTTGCTCCCCTGTTACCGCCGCCGCTACCACCGTCCAACATGATCAACTGATCGGCTACGATCTCGGTGACATAGCGTTTGATTCCATCTTTTTCATAATTTCGGGTTTGCAATTTTCCCTCTAAATAGACTTTTTTGCCTTTTTTTAGATACTCACCGCAGATCTCTGCGAGCTTTCTCCAGGCTACTATATTATGCCATTCCGTCTTCTCCTGTTGATTGCCTTCCTGGTCTTTCCAGCTTTCGCTTGTTGCAATGGAAAATGTTGCAACAGCAACGCCGCTGGGCGTGTACTTCAATTCGGGGTCCTTTCCCAAATTACCGATCAATTGAACCTTGTTTAAACTACGTGACATTAGACCTCCTGTAGGTAAATAGTTAATTACGCGAGAAACATACCATTTTTGGAAAATAGAGTCAAGCTATAGAAGCCTCTACGATCTGGAATTGATAAAAATTTTCGAAAAAAATATTGTCGAATAAGTCACATTTAATGATTTCATAAAAAATATTGTATTGATTTAAAAAATTGATTCTGTATATTATGCCAATCGTTTACCTCATGTATATCTCGTTACATACTACCCTCAATCCACTCATCTACTAATAAAAAGGAGTGACAAGAATGCGAAGAATTTTACTGTCTCTTTTCTTTTTCATGATGCTTGCGGGCGGAACAGTTTCCGCTCAGCTGCTTAATGAAGATTTCAATTACACAACGGGTCAATTTCTAAACGCAAATGGTTGGAGTGCCCACAGCGGTTCGGGCACCGGACCAATTGCAGTAAGTGCGGCAGGTCTAACCTATACTGGTTACGCAGGATCCGGAGTTGGCAATGCGGCCAATGTGTTTGGCACCGGTGAAGATGTGAACAAAGGATTCACCGAACAATATAAAAATGGCTCCACGATCTACCTTTCCGCGTTATTTAATGTGCCCGAAGCTGCCAATAGCTTGGCAGGCGGTTATTTCATGCATCTTGGCGATCGAGTGAGTGCGTCAAGCTTTTCATCATTTGCAGCGAGAGTATTTGCCAAGGTTGATGCATCCGGCAATGTGAACTTTGGACTTTCAAATACGGGAACTGCAATTTACTCAGCAACAGCATTTGCGAAAAACACTACGTATCTGATTGTCGTAAAATATAAAATCAATAAAGCTGGAACCGATACAACATCATTATGGGTCATCCCATCGGGAGTTCCGGCAGATGAAGCGACAGCAGGAACGCCGCTTATTAAAGTCGACACTACTTCCGGTACTGATGTTATTGATGCTATCGGACTTCGACAATCGTCAGGTATTCCGGATATAGTGGTGGATGGAATTCGAATCGGAACAACATGGAGTGCCAGTGTTTTAGGTGGAACAGAACCTATCATCTCGTGGTCAAAGAAGAGCTTCAGTTTTGATACACTGTATGTTGGATCAAGCGATAAAGATAC
>JBAYJG010000041.1:0-15443 GCA_041665225.1 Bacteroidota bacterium | reverse complement strand
GGCGTCACTGTAGGAAAAAATGAGAAAAAGCTCGGAATTAAAGGGAGTGTAACTAACACGCTCGCATTCGACAATGTCGAAATCCCTGAAGAGAATATGATAGGTGTAGATGGACGTGGATTTCTTGTCGCGATGGAGACTCTGAACTCAGGTCGACTGGGGCTAGGAGCCTGTTGCTTTGGTGCTGCGAAAGAGATGCTGGAAATGTCCGTCGCCTATTCCCGGCAGCGGAAACAGTTCGGCGAGCCGATCTCGAAATTTCAGGCGATTCAATTCATGCTGTCGGATATGGCAACTCATATCTATGCGATGGAAAACATGGTCTACAAAGCGGCATTCAAACTGGACAACAAGGAAGATATTACTCTTGATGCAGCGATCGTGAAGTTATATTGTTCCGAAGCAGTATCCCAGATCGCCGATCACGCGTTACAAGTGCATGGAGGAATGGGTTTCTCTGCAGAACTGCCGCTGGAACGGTTCTACCGCGATGCTCGTATCCTGAAAATCTTCGAAGGGACGAACGAGATTCAGAAACTGATCATCAGCAGGCAAATTCTGAAACAGAATGGAAAGTGGAAGAGTTAAAGTGTTTTTCAAATTATTAAATTCTCAAATGCATCATCAACTATCTGCAACAACGATAGTTCTCAAATCCTTATGATACGATATTTTACAGCAGGTGAATCACACGGTCAGGCGCTCGTCGGAATTGTCGAAGGCATCCCCGCAGGACTTTCCATTTCGTCGGATTATATCAACCATCAACTCTGGCGTCGACAGCAAGGGTATGGCCGCGGCGGAAGAATGAGAATAGAAACAGATAAAGTCGAAATTCTTTCTGGTGTACGTTTCGGGAAAACACTCGGCACACCGATAGCGCTGATGATCCGAAATAAGGATTGGCAAAATTGGACAGAGAAAATGTCCGTAGAAGGAAGTGGAGCGGGGATCGAGAAAATCACATTGCCGCGTCCCGGGCATGCTGATTATGTCGGATCTGTGAAGTATGGATTCGATGATATCCGGAACGTGATCGATCGTGCGAGTGCCAGGGAGACGGCGATGCGTGTGGCCTGCTGTTCTATTGCTCGGAAAATGCTGGAAGATATTGGCTTGTTCATCGGCAGTCATGTTCTTTCTATCGGCAGTGCAGAGATTAAGGATATGCCGGAGATAAATAAATTAGTGCATCGGTTGACGTCCAAAGGAAATGCATGGAGCGTTGCGGTGGAAGCGGACAAGTCTGAAGTGCGGATCATGAATAAGACGATTGAAGCAAAAGCAATTTCAGCCATTAAAGCGTGCAAGAAAAAAGGGGATACGTTGGGGGGAATATTTGAAGTGATAGTTTCTGGCGTCCCGGTTGGTTTGGGGAGTTATGTCCATTACGATAGAAAACTCGACGGACAGCTTGCACAGGCAGTGATGTCCATCCATGCAGTAAAAGGAGTAGAGATTGGCGATGGATTTGAAAATGCCCGCCGGTTTGGATCAGAAGTGCATGACGAAATTCTTGGTGCAAAAAGCACGATAATTCGTCCGACGAATCGAGCGGGAGGATTAGAAGGTGGAGTAACCAACGGAGAGCCGATCGTCATCCGCGGTGCAATGAAGCCAATCTCAACCTTGGCAAATCCTCTTCGGACCGTGGACATTGCATCACATAAAACTGTGAAATCCCGATATGAACGCTCTGATGTCTGCGCTGTTCCTGCTTGTGCGGTTATTGGGGAAGCTGTTGTTGCGCCTGTACTTGCAAATGCTGTTTTGGAGAAATTTGGTGGTGATTCAATCCGAGAGTTGAAAAAAAGACTTGTGTAGAAGTAACAAGGGGGATCGTTGCGATTCCCCTTATTTACCGCATTTTTATTCCGCTTTCACTGCAGCATACATCTATGGTCGCTATTTAATTCTGCCTCTTCATTTGATATTCACTCCCGCCGTTGTTATATTTCTATTAGATTAGCGGTTACTATCAACCTTTTTCTCGAAAATATCAGGCAAAGACATTACATTATCGACGGTTACGTAACATAAAAGCCCTTTCATAGATATACGAAAGTTGCAGGAGGAGGAGAGTCGCCTTCAGTTCATTATTCCAGTCGAAAAGTATTCATGGGCGCTTGAACAGTAAAGTGCTCGTGCTTAACCAAAATTATGAGCCGTTAAGCGTTTGCAATGTAAAAAAAGCAATTATGCTTCTTTTCTTGCGCAAGGCGGAATTGATCGAAGCCAGTAACGGGAAAGTGATCCGCTCAGTTTCTTTGTCAATGCCGTTTCCGAGCGTTGTACGGTTATCGTCCTTCGTGCGGGTGCCCTATAAAAAGATCATCTTGTCTCGGAAAAATATTCTCCGGCGGGACGGTCACCGGTGTCAGTATTGCGGACGGGGAGATGTTCCGCTGACCATGGATCATGTACATCCTCGCTCAAAAGGGGGTGAAGATGCATGGGAGAATCTTGTGGCAGCGTGCGTGAAATGTAACAATAAAAAAGGAGACAGCACTCCGGAAGAAGCAGGTATGCTCTTGATGCGGCCACCGATGAAACCGAATCACGTTACTTTTATTCGGCACTTTGTTGGGAATATGGATGACCGCTGGAAACCATATTTGTTTATGCACTAGAAATAAGTAAAAAGTAAAAAGTGATACGTTCGAAGGATATTGCCACTTTTTAACTTTATCATTCCACATTTTTTTTACGAGCTATTTTTTGATCAAACAGAAAAAACGAATCCTCTCAGGCATGCGCCCCACGGGGAAACTGCACATCGGTCATCTGGTTGGCGCATTGGAAAATTGGGTCGCCCTTCAAAACGAATACGATAATTATCATTTAATTGCAGATTATCATGCGTTAACAACCAATCTCGATACAAGTGAACTGTATCAGCATTCCATTGATATGGTAATCGATTGGCTTGCGGCCGGCATCAACCCGCAAAAAAGTCCTATCTTCCGTCAGTCTCAGATCAAAGAACATACAGAATTACATCTGATCTTCTCGATGCTGATTACCACCGCACGCCTTGAACGGAATCCAACTTTGAAGGATCAAATTCGTGACTTGAATATGGAATCGGTAGTGTACGGCCATCTGGGCTATCCTGTGTTGCAGTCGGCGGACATCTTGTTGTATAAAGGAAATGTTGTACCGGTCGGCGAGGACCAGGTTCCACATATCGAAATCACCCGGGAGATTGCACGACGGTTTAATGCGCAATGGGGCGAGGTGTTTCCTGAACCGGAACCGAAACTGACAAAATTTGCACGGCTTGCCGGCCTCGATGGGAATCAGAAAATGAGCAAATCGATCGGTAATACGATTCTGCTTTCTGACTCACCGGAGGAGATACAGAAGAAAATGCGCACGGCGGTGACTGATACACTGAAGGTGCGGAAGAATGATCCGGGCAGACCAGATATCTGCGTCGTCTTCTCCTATCATCAGAAATTTAACGTTGTGGAAGTTCCGGAAATCAGGCAGGGATGTGAATCCGGTGCACTGGGGTGTGTGGACTGTAAAAAGAATTGTTCGGCAAAGATCGCGGAAACACTCGCGCCGTTCCGCGAGAAACGGGCATACTATGAGAATAATCCCGTCGAAGTAAAATTCATACTTCACGACGGAGAATCGCGTGCGAAGCATGTGGCGGAAGAGACAATGCGCGAAGTGCGCGATGTCATGAAAATTGGATGACCGTACGGCATGGATAAATCATACAGGGTAAAGTTATCGGACTTCGAAGGGCCGTTGGACCTTCTTCTCTTTTTTATTAAAAGAGATGAGCTGGATATTTACGATATACCCATTGCCAAGATCACAAAAGAGTTCTTAGAATACCTTCAGTACCTGCAGGAGTTAAACCTGGATATCGCCGGGGAATTCATCGTCACGGCGGCGGAACTGATGCATATCAAGTCGCAGATGCTGTTGCCACGGCCGGAAGGTGAAGGTGAAGAGGAATTCGATCCACGCGCCGAACTGGTTCGTCGGCTGTTGGAATACAAACGCTGGAAGGAGATGGCGGAGGAGCTTGAGCGAAGACAGCTGCATCAACGGAAACTGGCATACCGCGGCAGCTTTGAACACGATCCTAAGGTGATCGAAGAAGAGAATGATGACGATATCATTCGCGACGTAACGCTGTTCGACCTGATCGCAGCATTTCAGTTCGCGGTGAACAAGATGCCGCGAAAGCACGTGCACGAGATTAACAAACTGAATGTGTCGCTGGATGAACAAATGCTGTATATCGTCGGTCTGTTTAAGGAGAAAAAAGAGATCTCTTTTTTTGATATTGTGTTGTCCATGACGGAAAAGATCAGGATTGTCGTAACATTCATCGCGGTCCTGGAATTGATGAAACAGCAGATCATCGCCATCAATCAGTATGATCCGTACACGGATATTACCATCGTAAAAGTGAGCGAGGAAACGACCATTGCTCCGCCGGATTCGACATATTAACCGGCGGGAAATGGATCGCATCGAGTATAATCGGAGAAGCAGTCTATGAGTGATGTACCATCAGAGGTCAAAGAGGAAGGGACAACGGAAGAAATCGTTGTCTCCACCGAATTGAAGAATATCATCGAAGCGCTGATCTTTGCGTGCGATGAACCGATGACCGTACGTTTCATCCGCTCTATCGTGGATGAGGTGAACAAGGACATTCTTCCCGCAGAACAGTACCAGGTAAATGCCGAGATCATCCGGAAGGCAGTGGGTGAACTCAACCGAGGATACGGACGGCTCGGGAGTGGATTCCGCATCATCGAAATTGCTGGCGGATTTACGTATGCGACGCAGGAACAGTTTTCCTCGTGGGTGGGCAAACTTGCGAAAGAGAAAGCGCGCCGCCGTCTGTCGCCGACTGCAGTAGAGACACTTGCCATCATCGCCTACAAACAGCCGATCGCAAAAGGGGAAGTGGAGTTCATCCGCGGCGTGAATGTCGATTATATCATCAACGCTCTACTGGAGAAGGACCTCATCCATATCACCGGACGGGCAAATTCTCCTGGACGACCACTATTGTATGGAACAACGCAAAAATTCCTTGAGCATTTCGGATTGAATGAATTGTCCGATCTGCCGAAGCCGCGAGAAATCTCAGAACTGATCAACGAAACGGAACTTGAAGTCGATCGACGGTTGCTCGCGGAACAACAGGAACTGGAATTCAAGGAAGACCTGGAGAAGAAGCTGGATGGAAACGAAGGATCAAAGAACAAACCGCAGCGGGCAGCAAAGGTCAAGGTACCGGAAGATGTGAAAGCGGAGAATAGACGCACAGCGCAACAGGGCGGAACGACGGATCAAACACCCGTTCCGGTCGAAAATAAAAATGTTGAAGAAGGAGTACCATCATCAGAAAGCAATTTGGCAACAGACGAAATGACGGGGGCCGCAGCGGTCGAACAAACGATCGCAGCGGAGAATCCCGCAATCGATCCGGAGAGTTTGGCAGGAAGCGGACAGGAACATTTGGCAGCGGACGTCCCGGCCGGCCGCATGGAAAGTCCGGAGGAACAGCCGGCGGTTTTGGAAGCAAGTTCCGTGAAGATTCCGGAAGCGACGATCGTAACAGACGTACCGGAAATTCCTTCGGCCGAAAACGAACTGGAACATTCGGCGACCGCAGAACCGGTGAATTTGGCGCCAGAAGCACCGGCAGACCTGCCGATCGCGAAGGAAGAACAGATCGTGACCGTTCCGGAAGACCGGGAGCAGGTCCCGGCCGAAAGTATTCCAAACCGTTCGAAGGACGTAGCAGCGGTACATTCGGAAGTGTTAGAAAACGCACACCCGGACCAGGCAGGGTTCCCGGTGGAAAACCAGGACGCATTCCAGGAAAGCCAACAAGGCCAAACAGGCTGGAGCAAGTGGAAGAACAAAGTGAAAACGTTCTTCCAGAAACTCTTCGCTTAAATAGGTTCCTGGCAATGGCCGGAGTTGCATCTCGGCGCGCAGCAGAGGCCATGATCGCTAACGGCGAGGTGGAATTGAACGGTGCTGTAGTGACGGAGTTGGGAACAAAAGTGAATCCGCAAACAGATGTGGTAAAGGTGAACGGGCAAACATATTCCCTGGCGCAGAAACTGGTATACATCCTGCTCAATAAACCAAAAGATTTTATTACCACCGCAAGCGACGAAAAAGGTCGACGCACGGTATTGGATTTGGTCAACGCCCGCGAACGTATCTATCCCGTTGGACGGTTAGACAGGCAGACCACCGGCGTGCTGCTGCTGACCAATGACGGGATGCTTGCCAACAAGCTGATGCATCCCTCCAGTGAGATCATCAAAACGTATCATGTTTCTATTGATAAAGGACTCGATACTGCTCACGCGGAAAAACTTGCCAGCGGTGTCTTTCTGGAAGATGGGAAGACTGCTCCTGCAGAATTAGAGATTATTCCAGGAACGAAGAGCCGCGAGGTGATCATTCATATCCACGAAGGAAAGAATAGACAGGTGCGAAGGATGTTCGAATCGTTTGGATATGAAGTGGATCGCTTGCATCGTGTTGAATATGCAGGATTGAACGTGCAGGGACTGCAGCGGGGGATGTGGCGGCATTTAACGAGCAAAGAAATAAAACATTTGAAAAAACTAGCAGGACTAGAAACCTCACAACTTATTTAAGAGAACGACTATTATGAATTTTCAACGCAGTTCAGGAGTATTGCTTCATCCCACATCGTTGCCCGGGCAGTACGGTTCCGGTGACCTTGGTGCAACAGCATATCATTTCATTGAATGGCTCGTCGTCGCCGGCCAAAAATTGTGGCAGATGCTTCCGCTGGGGCCGGTTGGCATGGGTGATTCTCCGTATATGTGTCTCTCCGCGTTTGCGGGCGAACCGATGCTGATCGATTTGCAGGAACTGGTCGATCGCGGCTGGCTTCCCAAAAGCGAATTGGAACATCTTCCTTCCTTCGATCAGCACAAAGTGCTGTACAATGATGTTAAGAATTTCCGGATGAGCAAGCTTCGTATTGCGGCGAAACAATTCTTTGCGAAGAATACAAAAAAGGAAATGGATGACTTCCAGACTTTTTGCAAAACACAGCGCGCATGGCTGGAGGATTATGCACTGTTCATGTCCATCATCCAAAAATACAACGGTGCCGAATGGTCCTCATGGGATGCCGATCTGGTAAAACGTGAGCCTGCAGCGATGAAAAAGATCCGTAAGGAATTGGCGGACGAGATCAATTTCTGGGAATTTACGCAATGGTGTTTCTTCCGACAATGGTTTGCGTTGAAGAAATATGCGAATGACCGCGGCATACAGATTGTCGGCGATATTCCCATCTTCATTGCATATCAAAGTGCAGACGTGTGGGCAAATCCGCATCTGTTTCATCTTGATAAAAATATGCGACCGAAAGTTGTTGCTGGTGTTCCGCCAGATTACTTTTCGGTGACCGGACAGCGGTGGGGAAATCCTCTCTATGACTGGAAGGCGATGCATGAGGAGAATTATGCGTGGTTCATCCAACGTATTAAGACAACGCTGGAACTTGTCGACATCGTCCGCATCGATCACTTCCGCGGTTTTGCCGGATACTGGGAAATTCCCGCTACCGAAGCGACAGCAGTGAAGGGGCGTTGGGTGAAAGGTCCGGGCGCCAAATTGTTCGATGCCATAGAAAAGAAACTCGGAAAGATGCCGATTATTGCGGAGGATCTCGGCGAAATTACGCCCGATGTCGTCGAATTGAGAGACCGGTATAATTTCCCTGGAATGCGGATATTGCAGTTTGCATTCGCTGCAGATACGAAGAATAATTTCTTGCCGCATAATTATATCTCGAACACGGTCGTCTACTCCGGCACACATGATAATGATACTACCATTGGATGGTTTGCTTCGGCGACGGAACGGGAACGGGAATTTGTCAAGAAATATGCCGCAACCAATGGCAAAGAAATCCATTGGGATTTCATTCGACTTGCATCACAGTCAGTTGCAGATATGGCTGTATTCCCGCTGCAGGATATTTTAGGTCTGGGGAACGATGCGCGGATGAATCTGCCGGGACACGCGGTGGGGAATTGGGCATGGAGATTCGTGTGGGATCAAGTGCAGCCGTGGCATGCATTGAAATTGTATGAGATCACAGCATTGACGAACAGAACGTCAACGGATCGGTTGAATTTACCGGCGTATCCTGCCGGAAAGGTGCAACCGTAGACGTTGAGAGATGCACATCGCATGAAATCTTCTGTACGAACTTTTTCACTGCTGCTGTTTCTCCTCGGCTGTTCCGCTAAGGAGACGACGGTCGTGGAGACCGATCCTGTCAGGAAACTCGGACAGGAATTGTCTTCATTGTTCGACGATCCAGAATTTTCGAATGCGTATTGGGGTGTGATGGTTCAATCCATGAACACCGGCGAAATAGTGTATGCGCGCAACGAGAAGAAAATGTTCATGCCTGCGTCGAACCTGAAACTGTTCACTGCCTCTGCTGCACTCAAGGAACTAGGCCCGGAATACCGGTATGTCACCCGGTTGGTGACGAACGGATTGATCGGCGGGAACACGTTGTATGGCGATCTGATCGTCATCGGCAGCGGCGATCCGACGATTTCCGGACGATTCAATGACGGGAAACCGACGGAAACGTTCGAGCTGTGGGCGGACAGTTTAAAACTGCATGGGATCACTGAGATCGCTGGAAATATCATCGGGGACGATAATTGTTTCGATGATGAGTATTACGGCGCAGGGTGGTCCTCGGGATATGAAACAGACTATTATGCGGCACAAATCAGCGGACTTTCGTTCAATGATAATTGTATCGATTTTTCCATTACCTCGTCGCCTGACGGAAAAAGTCTCTACACTGTTTCATGGTCTCCGGCTACGGCATATGTCAATGTCATTAATCAGACGAAACTTGCGGATGCTAACGATTCTACTGCTGAAATTACATTCTCTCGTGTACGCGGTACCAATACAATATTTGTGCGCGGTTCATTGCCGCTCGGAAAAAGTGAGTATAAAGAATCGGTGACTGTCGAAAATCCGACACTCTTTACGGTAAGCGTATTTAAGGAAGTGCTTGAATCAAAAGGAATAAAAGTTAATGGCCGACCGGTTGATGGTGATGAAATACAGGATATGCTTCGATACGATCATGCACTTCATCTTGCATCGTTCACTTCGGCCCCTAACTCCGTCATCATCGGCGTTATCAATAAATCGAGTCAGAATTTGTACTCGGAGAATGTATTCCGCACGTTGGGGTGGGAGAAATTCGGGCTCGGTTCTGCGGAGAACGGTCGGACTGTTTCGTTTCCGCTGTTTGCGTGTTGGGGCGTCGACACCTCGAAGATGAGAATGGTGGATGGTTCAGGGCTTTCGCGGAAGGATCTCGTGACGCCGTCGGATGTTGTTTCGGTGTTGACGGGAATGTATAATGATGATAATTTTCAGGCATTTTATGAATCGTTGCCAATTGCAGGCATCGATGGCAGTCTGAAAAACAGAATGAGAGGTACAAGAGGGGAAGGAAATGTGCACGCAAAGACAGGAATGGTTGACTATGTGCGGACGCTGTCCGGATTCGTCACCAGCAGGGATGGGGAGATGTTTGCATTTTCAATGATGGCAAATCATTATACTGTTGAAACTGCAAAAGCTGAAAAAATTCAGAACGACGCATGTATTAAGCTGGCGGAATTTCAACGATAACAAAATACCGGAAATAGATCCTAATCGAATGATGACGCATGTAATTACCGAACACCAAGTCACCGGATCAATAACGAAGAAAGCATTATGGAAGAACAACAACACAACGATTATCACGAAGAGTTAAACACGTTAATGGTTCGACGCCGCGAAGAACTGGAGCACTTACGTGCAGCGGGTGTGGAACCGTATCCGCACGCGTTTGAACGGAATGCTACCGCAAAAGAAATCCTGGAGAATTTCAAGGACGAAACGCCGCAATGGATCGTGGCAATTGCAGGGCGCATCATGTCCATCCGCAGGATGGGCAAAGCATCATTTTGCCATGTCCAGGATATGACCGGGAAAATCCAGGTCTATATGAAGAAGGATGATCTCGGAGAAGCCTACGATCATTTTAAACTTCTTGATATTGGCGACATCATTGGAGTGGAAGGCTTCGTGTTCAGGACGAAGATGGGAGAAGTGTCCATCCACGCACAACGGAGCGTGCTGTTGTCGAAATCGCTCCGTCCGCTCCCAGTCGTGAAGGAAAAAACGGATGAGCAGGGGAACAAGGTGACATTTGATCCATTCTCCGATAAGGAATTGCGATACCGACAGCGATACGTCGATCTGGTAGTGAACCCATCCGTACGGGAGACATTCGTTAAACGATCTATGATTCTCCGGCAGATGAGGAAATTTTTGGACGATAAGAATTTCCTCGAGGTGGAAACGCCCGCGCTGCAGCCGATCTACGGCGGAGCAAGTGCGCGTCCGTTCGAAACGCATCATAATGCGCTTGATATCCCACTGTTTTTAAGGATCGCGGATGAACTGTATCTAAAACGGCTGATCGTCGGTGGATTCGATGGTGTGTATGAGATCGCGAAAGATTTCCGGAACGAAGGGATGGATCGTACGCACAATCCTGAATTCACGATGATGGAATTGTATGTTGCATATAAAGACTACCGGTGGATGATGGAACTGGTGGAACAAATGATCTTCTCCATTGCGCAGGCATTGAACGGATCTGCAACGGTGAAACTGGGAGAGAACGAGATCAACTTCACTCCGCCGTGGCAGCGGTTGACGATGTTCGGTGCGATCGAACACTATTCCGGAAAACAGTTGCGCGGAAAAAACGAGGCGGAATTGCGTGCTATCGCGAAGGAGCTCCATATCGATCTCGATCCGAAGATCGGCGCAGGAAAGATCATCGATGAGATCTTCAGCGTGAAAGTACAGCCGCATCTCATCCAACCGACGTTCATCATGGATTACCCGGTAGAACTCTCGCCGCTTGCGAAAAAACACCGCAGTGAGGAGGGGTTGGTGGAGCGATTCGAAGGCTTCGTCAACGGACAGGAAATCTGCAATGCATTCTCCGAATTGAACGATCCTCTTGATCAGCGTGCACGGTTTGAAGAACAGGTGAGACTTCGTGAGCGGGGAGATGATGAAGCACAGACGATGGATGATGATTTCCTCCGTGCGCTGGAATATGGCATGCCGCCGACCGCCGGACTTGGTATCGGAATCGACCGCCTTGTGATGTTATTAACACAACAGGACCATATCCGCGATGTCATTTTCTTCCCGCAGATGCGTCCGGAATAGAGGCTACCATGATTGGTAACGAGAAGTGTTATGTTGATCAAAACGAAATAACACTATGGTGGAAAGTTAGTAGTATGGCTGTTTTTTGATTCCGGTGGTTTCGATCGGGTTTTACAATTGATCTGAAAAAATCTGAGAAAGTTGATTTTAACTGGTTTTTCTTGTTATTTGATTTAGCGTGTGCACAATATCATCGCATTTTAGTCGTCTGTACTATATTATATATAACAATATCTTTGCACTACTATGAGAGAAGATTTTAGGAGCGTTCTTATGAAGAAGAGATTCTCAATTCCATTGATTGTGACAGTATTTTTCGTTGCTTTCATTGGAGGAACTCAGGTGAACCATCTGATTTCCGGAGACAATATCTATGAACAATTGTCGAAGTTCAAAGATGTCCTGAGCCTGACGGAAAAATATTACGTTGAAGATGTGGACACCCAGAATTTGACCGAGCATGCCATCACCGGATTTTTGAACGAGCTCGATCCGCATTCGGTGTATATCAAAGCAAAACAAATGCAAAGAGTGACGGAGGATTTCCAGGGAAGGTTTGAAGGGATCGGTGTGGAATTCTCCATCGTTAATGACACGATCACAGTAGTACAGCCGATAGGCGGCGGTCCAAGCGCATCTCTTGGAATCATGTCCAACGATAAGATTGTTAAGATCGACGGTAAGAGTTCCATCGGATTCAATAACGAGCAAGTAATGAAGGGATTGAAAGGTCCGAAAGGGACAAAAGTGTCTGTGAGCATCTTCCGTGTCGGTGTTAAGGAACTTCTGGAATTTGAGATTATCCGGGATGTTATTCCCCTCTACAGCGTGGATGTGTCGACTATGCTGAACGATAATGTCGGTTATGTTAATGTGACCCGGTTTGCGGAAACAACGAATAAAGAAATGGTGGCAGCCTTGCAAAAACTGAAATCGCAAGGGATGAAGAAATTGATACTGGATCTGCGATCGAATCCCGGCGGATATCTCGATCAGGCGGTAAAGATGTCCGATCTGTTCCTGGAAGCCGATGCAACAGGCAATCCGAGAAAGATTGTCTACACCCTCAGCCGCAGGCCGGAATTCAATGAGGAATACTTTGCATACACCAACAACAATGAATTTGAAAAAATGCCTCTCATCATCCTGCTGTCGAACGGTTCTGCTTCGGCGAGCGAGATCGTCTCCGGCGCTATGCAGGATTGGGACCGCGGTTTGATCGTCGGTGAAACAAGTTTTGGGAAAGGCCTTGTCCAAAAGCAATTTCCGCTCTCCGATGGTTCCGCATTGCGGTTGACTATCTCGCGGTATTATACACCAAGCGGCAGACTGATCCAGCGGTCATATGAAAATAAAGAAAAGTATCAAGAAGAAGCGTTTACCCGGGAAGAGCAGGAAGGAGAGAACCTGGAGCATAAGGAGAGCACGGCAGATTCTGCGAGACCGAAATTCAAGACAGCCATGGGAAGAATCATCCTTGGAGGCGGAGGAATCAC
Source organism: Bacteroidota bacterium (assembly GCA_041665225.1). Classification (GTDB taxonomy): domain Bacteria; phylum Bacteroidota; class Ignavibacteria; order UBA10030; family UBA8401; genus UBA8401. The sequence continues at coordinate 2,622 of JBAYJG010000041.1, read as the reverse complement.
GCCCGATTTCATTGTGAAACCGGGAAGCATAACGAAATACTCCGTGCAGCTGAACCGACGCAATATCTTCTATGAATTCATTGCCGGTTACCTGACGCGCAGCGGCGATCAGATCAAAAATAAATACAAGGGAGATCTGATGACGTTCAACAAAAACTTTGTCATTGATGACGCATTGATGAATGAATTCATCGCATTTGCGAAGGAGAAAAAGATCGATTTTGTGGAAGAGGATTTCAAGAAGGACAAGGATTATATCCAGGCACGGATGAAAGCATACATTGCCCGGAATTTCTGGAACAACGAAGGCTGGTACACCGTATTGCTGGGTATTGATAACCAGGTGAAGAAGGCAGTTTCCTTGTTTCCCGAGGCGGAAAAATTCGCCCGCCTAAACTGAGATAATTTCCACTATGATGGTAACCTCCCGCATTTTTAAAATCACTATCGGCAGTGCTTTTACGGCACTGCTGTGTATTCTTGTAGCACCTACGGCCGCCACCACCGGGCTGGAGGCAAAAACCCCTTTGTCATTCGCGTTTGAAATCCAAGATGATGGCGAATACGTTATCGGTGAAGAACTGCAGTATAACGTCAGCTATTCCATTTTTGATATCGGCATGGTGAAGATGCAGATTCTTGACACCGCGTCGCGCAACGGCAGGACAGTGTACAAAGCAAAGGCATATCTTGATTCATACAGCGGTGTGCCGTTTGTTGACCTGCATCAAGTGTTTTACAGCGAAATGACTATCGACGGATACTCACAACTGTTTGTCACACACACGACGACAAAACCGGACAATATGCCGTATGTGAAATATAATTTTGATTACAAGAAGAACAGGCTCTATTTTGAGATGGGATCGGATCCGGGTGGTATTGTGAAAAGGACTGGTGAGGAGCCGATCTACGAAGAGCAACTGGATGGATTGTCCTTATTCTTTTATGCCCGAAAAAATTTCCGGCAGGAAAAGAAATACAGTGTTCCCGTTCTTGTCAACGAGAAATCATATAAGACGCATTTCAATTTCATGAACAAGATTGGAAAACAGGAGATTGATGCGGTCAAGTACCCCGTCGAAACGGTGGAGTTTGACGGTACGTCGGACTTTACGGGTGTGTTCGGACTGACAGGATATTTTCAGGGATACTTCAGCAATGACGATGCCGGCATACCGATCGTTGCAAAAATGAAGGTGATCCTCGGCAGTGTACATATTGAGTTGATCAAATGGACACGGCCTGGATGGGTACCGCCGAAAGCAAAGTAATCTATGGGTATAGTAACTTACAAGGGAATTTCGCCGACCATTGATCCTAGTGTCTTCATTGCGGATGGTGTTCATATCATCGGCGATGTTCATATCGGCAAAGATTCCAGTGTCTGGTATAATACCGTCATCCGTGGTGACGTTCATTATATCCGGATTGGCGAACGAACGAACATTCAAGACAATTCAGTCGTCCATGTCACAAATAAGAAATTTCCCACAAATATCGGCTCAAATGTGACGATAGGTCATAGTGCGGTGATCCATGCTTGCACAATAAATGATTATTCGTTAATTGGTATGGGGGCTGTTGTGTTGGATGATGCAAAAGTCGGGAAATATTGCTTAATTGCAGCAGGGGCAGTGGTAACAATGGGCATGGTTATACCGGATGGGATGTTGGCAGCAGGAGTGCCGGCAAAGATCATTCGGCCGCTGACAACAGAGGAACGGAAATTCCTCGAACAGTCGGCGCAAAATTATGTTGATTATGTAGCAACATATCGGTGAGTATGTCTCACTACCTGCTTCTGATAAAGGGAATTCACTGATGAAACTGAAATTTTGGGGAGTGCGCGGTTCAATTCCAACACCGGGAAAGAGCACCGTGCGATACGGCGGCAATACTCCCTCCCTCGAACTCCGACTCGACAACGGCGAACTCATTATCTTCGACGCGGGAACCGGCATCAGGAATCTCGGCGATCATCTCATCGCCAACGGAGAATCGATCAACACATTCATCCTCATCACACATCCGCATTGGGACCATATCCAGGGATTTCCGTTCTTTAAACCGGCATTCGTCTCCGGCAACGAGATTACTGTCATCGGTACGGACAGGGAAGAGATCGATCTGCAGCATATCATCGCCGACCAGATGAAGAAGATCTATTTCCCGATCCAGTTAAATGAACTGAAAGCGAATATCCATTTCAAAAGTGTCGGAGAAGAAGAGTTCACAATTTTTGATACCCGCGTACGGACATTGTATGTAAACCATCCGGGATTCACCGTTGGGTACCGCATTGACTATCGAGGTAAATCCATCGTTTATATCAGTGACAATGAACCGTTCGATAAAGCGTCGGCAACGAGCATGACGAATTTTGAGCCGGTGGTGCTGAAAAAATTTCTGGCACAGGATGGGGACCCAAACCAGCGCATCGTCGATTTTGCACGAGGCGCAGACATCTTCATTCACGATGCCACGTATACACCGGAAGAATATGTCGATAAGGTTGGCTGGGGCCATTCCCATTACCTGTTTACGCTAAAGTTGGCGAACGAAGCCAATGTGAAGCACTGCATTTTATTTCACCATGAACCGAACCGAACTGACGAAAAT
>JBAYJG010000040.1:0-15800 GCA_041665225.1 Bacteroidota bacterium | reverse complement strand
TCTTTTCACCAGTATAGAAATTTCTCATTGATTGCTTTGATGGGAGAGAGTGGCGATCGTCGGAGAGTTGATTTCATACTAGTAGTTTCTCTATATTCAGTTGCACATCATCAGCGGAAAATTGTAGGTTCCGAGAACAGTATGACGAAAGAATAGGCATGAACAAAGAATACTATCGCGAAGTTGGTCAGTATTATGACATAGACGCACAAGACTATGATGCGCGGTACTGGGCAAATCCGGTCCTCCAGCGGATGCGTCAGTCGTTTCGCGAAGAGACCAAACGATATTCAGCCGATACGATGCTTGAAATCGGATGCGGTACTGGTTTTGATTTAGTCCATTTCGGTCAAACGCATCCGGACAGGAAGATCTTCGGAATCGATGTCTCTGCGGAGATGGCTCATCGGGCACAAGAACGGATCCAAGACAATGGATGTGCCAACATCGTCGTCCGACAGGGAAGCGAGGGTGAGATCTCCTCTGTGTACCCCGGTCAAACATTCGATGTGATCTATGTATTCTTCGGTGCGCTGAACACTGTGGACGATCTGAAACGTGCCGCACGCGATGTTGCCGCAGCACTGAATCCGGGAGGACATCTGGTCCTCACATTCGTCAATCGATGGTATTTAGGAGGAATATTGTTGGAACTGGCACGGTTCCGTTTCTCGTCGGCATTCTCCCGACTCCGGAAAGTATGGAGCGGATATTCGCCCTACAAATTCCTCCCAAGCCACTGTTATACTCCAGCCAAGATCATGAAAGCATTCTCAGAATTACAGCTCCGTTCACGAAAAGGATATTGTATTTTCCATCCTGCATGGTATTATACTGGAATCAATAGACGAATCAATAGATTCAGTCGATTATTGTGGAAAATGGATGCCGTGGCAAATACAACCATGTTGTGGCAGTTTGGAGAGTATTCACTCTTTGTTTTTCAGAAGTGAAATAGTTTTGCGCAGCATCGCATCGATGGCCGGATACCGATCGGCATAGTGAACCTTGACTTCCGGAAAGCGCGTTATTAATGGTATGGATGAAGTTAGCGCTTCTCGGACAGTCGTGCCGTACATTCTTTGCAGTTGTTCATGTGTAATGGTTTCCAAACCAACATTGAGAATTCCTGCCAGCGACCGAGCAAACGTTAATTGACTCACCGGAAGCCCGGAAAAAATATTCAGATCCTGCATTCCATTCCCATGCATCGCAAGGTTTACGATTTGTCCCGCACAATCCTCTACATCAATCAAAGACATCAGTTGTGTCCCGTCACCGTAGACCGGCACTTTCCCGGTCTTCTGAAAATAATCCCAATAGAACACTTTAAACCACGATACCGGCCCAACGATCCATCCCGGCCGCGCAAAGCGTATATCCAGTTTTTGCACCTTCTGTGCATCGATCCAGGGCTGTTCACCTTTCATATAATACCGTGCATAGGCAACCGGTGAAAGTGCCGCCGTTTCATCCGCAAGCGTTCCTTCCGACTGATGACCGTAAATGAGCGAGCCGGAAACATAAATTATGTTGGGAGACGAATGCTGTTTTAAAAAGAATTGTATCAGCCGGCGATTTGCCGCTGCACCCCTTTGCGCCGCAATGAATCGTGTTACAGCAGTTGTTCCCCCGAGACGTGCAAGATGAAAAACAATATCGGGAGGATATCTTTTCAGCCACGTCAGATCAAAAGACCCAAGGTCTCCGCTCATGGTATTGAACGATTCCAGCTTCCTGCCGGGGATCCTCTTGTGAACGAGCATATGGATGAGATTATCTGGATCTTTTGAAAGCCTATCCACTAATGCACTACCGATAAATCCGGTCCCACCAAACACCCAAATATTACGTCTTGTCGCGTTCATGATTTCAAAATTCAATGATCGAATTAAAAAGTGAAAGGAAAGGTCAATTCACAAGGTCTGCAGGATGACATAGTGTATATCACGATGTCACTACAATCCCAAAAATGACTGTTTCTGGAGGAATTGCGACAGAATGGACTGTTGCCGGTCATTTGGCCAGCAGGAGGAAATATCCGGTGTTATAATGAACAGCGCCTTTTGGGAATCGTGTCCGGGTGATTGAAAAACATTTTCCCAGTGTTCCTTGTGGACCTCCATCAACTTCCTGTTTAGCCATCCCAGCGGCAACAGATGCATCGTCCACTCTATCCCCATCTGAAGCCATGAACGGGAATGGGAGATTAGCAGTTCTGCCGGGGATTGGGCGGAAGCATTCGGTAAAAACTCTTTTGTCCAGTTGTTATTCAGCTGGAACTGACGAAACGCCGGTTCGTTCCAGAGTACTTTTGTCGTCACCACTTCAATGGCAGTATAGAGGTTGCGATGGTGCTGCGAGTAACCGTTTTCAGTAACGTAATAATTCGTACAGAAATATTTTGAGTTGCCTAACAAAAATACTTTCCTGAAGATGGTCAGGATTGTTTTGCAAATCCACAACCGATCCGGCGCAGCGACGATCATAAAGTCAATATCGCTTGAATCATCAGCGACATTTTTTGACAGCGAACCGGTAAGAAAGATGGCCCGTGTGAACGGTACACGCTTGATAAACGCAGCAATGATTCTTGCATATGATAGCATTTTTTTTGCGCGCCGTTCGCCGGAAAAGCGGTACTCAACGTAATTCTCTTGTGCTGTTGACAGAAAATAGAACCCTTCTGATTTGGACAACGTTCTTTCATCCGCCAGAAGATCGGCACATGCAGCAACGTCGGCGGACGATTCGGCTGGTTTCGGCATGAAGGTATAGATCTGCTCTGCTGTAAGCGGATATTTAAAAATGTCGAAATAAGCGACGGTTTTTATAATTTCATCGCGAAGATTGGCATACAGCAAAGGCATTTTTATTCTTAGTTGATTGTTTTATTTAAGATAAATTATTTTCGCATGTTTCGCAATGAAGGCGGCGGAATTCATGACAACCGGCACGAGTTGTTTTCTGTTACGGTGCAGCAAACGCCATAACACTTGCACAACAACATTGGGAATCCATACTTCCCCCTAGCAGTACACGATATAGTAAGATGTATTTTCTGCTACATTCCTTCCGTGTCATTTCGGTTCCAAAACAGACAGACGAGTCGTTAACCATTGTCGAAAATTTCAACATAGTACAATTCTCAGTTTTGCTTTTCCCCGCTCTCAAATTTGAATTGTTGCGATTTCAACTCGTCATTCCTGAGTATTTTCGAATATTTTTGCCGGCGTGATTTTTGCTATAAAATTCTCATTTGTATGAACCGATCAATTGCGACATCGTTGTAATGCGATTGTTCTTGTTCGACATTCACAAATATTTTCACCGTCATTTTACTGACCAACAATAAAAAGGACTGCATATGAAAACATTCTACTCGCTCGTATCGCTACTGGTGATGCTGTCTGTTTCGCTCATTCTGCAGAGTTGCAATGAAACCACCAATCCTGCGGCATCGACTAGTTCCATCGATCCTCTACTGATTGGCGCATGGTACGATTCGACAAATCACGACGGCGTTGAGATCTCATCAGACGGAACAATCCGTCACCTGACCGTAAATACGCAGGGCAAACTTGCGTATGCCAGTGAACCCGATTATGTCAGCGGAAAAGTAACAAAAGCATCCGAAGGTGTTTTGGCAACGGAAGAAAAATATATTGAAAACAATGCAACAGTAACATATGTGGGAAAGGGACGATACACATTTACCAACAGCGGAGCAAATTTAACAATTTATCTCGATTCCACGAATGGTCAAGCGGTCAACCGTGTCTTTCATTTTATCAAAAAAAGTATTGGTGCAACCGTATCGGGAGGATCGACCGGTACCCAAAACACATTGTCATTAACCGTGGACGGTCAGACATATAATTTTACTGATATTACCGTTACACAGACCGGAACAACTATTGATATTTCTGCAGCACATGCAACCGTCCCCTATTTTACTTTTTTCACGGTCCGGACGGTTGGCTCTCATGCAATTGATGGTGATACTACCGGAATGTGGTTTGAATTTGGATCAAAGACGTATACCAGTAGTTCAGGATTCATCGGCATCGGTACAATCACGGGAAAAAACACACAGGGAAGTTTTTCTGTGGTTGTTCAGGAGCAATTCAATCCCCAGAATGTTAAGGCCGTCACTGGACTATTTGACGTAAATCTGCCATAGATCGATTCGAACTATTGTTGGGAAAAGCCGCAGAATTTTTATTGCGGCTTTTTTTATCTTTCAAAGAGGTGAATTATCCATTGCGTTTATACTATCGGCATACAGTTCATCGGTTTCTTTATTGCACCCAAGGTATAGATTTCGTAAATTATCCTAATTAAGAGAAGATGACGGAAAACAGTTTTACGGCAAATGTATTGATGGCGCTATCGTCTAGCGGCTAGGACGGAGCCCTCTCAAGGCTTAAACACGGGTTCGATTCCCGTTAGCGCTACAGATCGGTTGGAACTTTTACAACTGAAGTGTACCAGAAGACATACCCAAACTACAAACCCGTGAAATCAAAACGATTATCACGGGTTTTGTATTTTTGAAGCAGGGCAGCGGAAAATATTACTGAACTGATATCATTCTATGGGGATCAAGAAATAAAATGTACTACCCTTGCCGACAGTGCTCTCCGCACCTACTTCTCCGGAATGTTCTTTGATGATCTTGTGCGCAATAGCCAATCCCAATCCAGTGCTTTTCTCGCCTCCGGTCGGTCGCACGGACGTGCGCGAATATTCCTTGAAAAGATTTTTTAATTCATGATCAGGAATCCCTTGTCCCTGATCGGTAACCTCGCAACGCAGGGAATTCCCCTGTTTCATGAACCGAACGAAGATATGTGTGTTCTGATGTGAATACTTCAGTGCATTGCTGAGGAAATTATCGATCACCTGTTTGATACGCTGCCGGTCAAACAGAACAGTTTCCGGCAGACGATCATCAACTTCAGATTCAACCGTGATATTTTTCCCCCGGCCGAACATTTGGTGGATCTTCACTGTTTCATGCATAAATTCTTTGATATTCACCGCGCATTTCGTGATCGTCAATTGACCGCTTTCTATCGCCGAATAGTCCAAAAGATCATTGATCAATCCCAGTGCAGAACTTCCGGCCATTTCGATATTCATAACATACTCTTGCAGGTCCGGTGACGATTGCACGGCAGGTTCATCTTTCATGAGTGAACTGAATCCTATGATAGCGCCAAGAGGGTTCCGCAAATCGTGCGCAGCAATTCCCATGAATCGGTTTTTGGTATTGTTCAGTTCGATCAATTGCTCATATAACCGAGCTTTTTCCAACACCACTGCCAATTGTCCCGCCAATTGAGTGTAGATTTCCACATGCTCATATTTGTATGTATTTTTTTCAAAACTGGAAAAGAAGATAAATCCGATATCTTTTCCCATCGCGATCAACGGGCAGGTAAGACTGGAACGGATTCCTTCACTCAAAATATCCTTGGTAGATTGTGATTCCGGTTTGGAGCGGTAATATTCCTCAAGGTCATTGATAATCCTCGGTTGTTTCGTAACGAAGATCCGTTCGAGACTGCTTCCTTTCATCGGTTGTCGATACCCCTTGTTGATAGCAACTTGCGTCGAGTCTGTTTTTGCCCATCGCGCTACAAGCGAGCCGTCGTATTCATCGATAATTGCAACGCCAATACGGTTAAAGGGGATAAATGTCCGGAATGCCGTATACACTTGTTCACAAATGTCTTCCAGCAAAACACCGGCATTGATCTTTTTTGTCACCTCAGCAAGCGTTTTCAACTCTTCTAGACGTTTTCGCATCAGTTCTGCATTGTGCTCGCCTTGCCGGTAAAGGATTTCAATCCTTTGCAGTCTCGCATTGATTGCCGCAGAAACATCTTTGGTGTTCAATGGCTTAGCCAGGAAGTCATCTGCACCAAGTTCCATACTCTGCCGCATGATTTTGGATTCATTGTGTCCCGACAAGAAGATAAAAGGAATCGGCAATAAGTTTTCATGTTCACGGAACGCATTCAGCGTTTCAAATCCGTTCATTTCGCTCATCATAATGTCGCACAAAACAAGATCGGGTCTTTGCACTAATGCTTGTTCGATTCCCTCTTTTCCGCTGCCGGCCGTCAAACACTCAAACCCCTCTCCCTTCAGGGTGTTGGAGAGCGTAATGCGAACATCTTCGTCATCGTCGATAATCAAAATATTTTTCATACACAGTCAGAGAATAATCTCTGCTCCGTTAGTATTACTGAATAGCTTTACAGCATGAGTAAAATACACTTAGAAAGTGAAAAGCATCAATAATAATCATTACGTTATTAAAGCGAAGGCAAAAAAGGAAATTCTGCTGCGCTAAATTGGTCAGAGTACTGCAGCGGTGGAACGGAAATGGAATTCTGCACAGTGCGTATGCAACGAAATAGGGGAAACATCAACAGCACAATTGGGTTACACTGCTTTCACAATAACAACGGTTTGATCGTCATGTTGGTCTCGTTCTCCGACGAACGAAGCGAGTGATTCTAACAGTCGTGATTGGAGCATACTCGCGGATTCAGAGTGGTATGACAAGAGAAGTTGTAAGAGACGTTCTTCTCCGAAATCACCCTGAGCATTGTGTGCTTCGGTTACTCCGTCAGTTGCAAATAAAAAAATATCACCAGTATGATACTTCATACCCTTCTCTTCCATTTCGGACGTGAATACGGAAGCGTCGTTCAACCCCAATCCCAATCCGCGGGGAAGAACTTTTTTTACAGTGTTTGAAGTCGAATCATAATGCCATAATGGTAAATGACCGGCACGGGAAACAATAATAGTCTGAACATCGGTATTGAATTCGGCCCCAAGCACTGTCACGAACGAACGTTTTTCAAGATCCTGGCATAAAAGTTTGTTAGCTCGGTGGAAAAGATCTTTTGGCGTCAGGTCAAATCCGTGCAACGACCGGAGGATTCCCTGCACTTTGGACATATAGAGCGCTGCCGAAGTCCCTTTGCCGCTAACATCCCCGATGACTACGGTAATTTTTCCGTTGCTGTTGGAAAGATAGTCAAAGAAATCGCCGCCGACTTCCATTGCAGGAATAGATGTGCCCGAGATCTCCAGGCCTTTTATGGATGGAGTTGATTGCGGCAGAGAGTCCAGCTGGATCTTTCTCGCGATCTGCAATTCGTGCTTCATCCGCTCTTTTTCCGCAAGTTCTTCATACAGAAATGCGTTCTCGATTGCGACCGAGGCCTGTTTTGCAGTCGTCGCCAAGAATGCCAGGTCCTCCTGTTGGAACGCAGTCTCGGATTGTTTCTCGCCAACCAAAAGAACACCGATCAGTTTTTCCTTGGATCGAATCGGAATGCCGTGATGAAATCCCTCCCGATAGAATTCGTCCTTCAACGCACCTGGCAGATAGTCGATGCGGAATTCATTTGCAAACTGTTTAATGGCGGTGATCAATTCCTGTTCGTGAGACACGCAGAATTTCCCCCACACATTCCCGTCGAATCCGTAAGCCGACAAGCACGAACAATTCTGTTCATCGCGGAAGAAGAGCACGCCGACCCGCTTCAATTTCATCAATTCACTCAACTTTTGAACCAGTCCGCGCGCAAGATCTTCGGCGTTCAGCGTCGTCGCCAGCACTTCTCCCAGTTCGTAGGAGGCACGGCGGTAATCATACTGCAGGCGGAAATATTTTTTATCAATAAATCGTTGCCCGTACTTCCTCACGCGCATCACGACAACGGTGAGGATGATTGCCAGCGCCATCAGCATTACCCGTTCCGATGCACCACGCTGCGATGCGAGTTCGGGCGCGTCGTTAATCTCGATCGCCGTACCGGTGAAGACAATGTTTGCCTGCGGCAGATCAAGCGTCGGCAATTGGAAGAAGCCCCACACCAATCCGTAAATAATCGCAGTTCCCCAGAGAAACGTAGCAATACTGTACTGTGTATTCCGGCGAACGCGGAATTTCATATCCAGCAACCGGTATCTGCCGATCGTATAGAGATATGCCAACGGTATTGCCGTCAAGACAATGCTTAAAAAACCGATCCCTTCCGTCTGGAACGAATCGATAAACAGAATCACGATCACGATTGACGCTGCACCGGTGAATATCCCCGTCCAACGAAGGATAGTGTTGAAACGCTTGTATTCCGGCGAAACGCCTTTCCGGTATTTTACCATAATGAAAATGCCGTATACAAGGATAATTGCAAGCGGGATCGGCGAGTTCAGAATTGTTATGAGAATTCCGGAAAGTGCAGAAGCAATATAGTACCCTCTTCCAATCCACCGTTTTTCGTTCAGATCGGTCCGTTCCAGCGGGAAATAATGCATCGAATGAAAGAAGAGTGCTGATCCCAGAACATACGACATTCCGAGCATAATCTGCCGTACAATCACTTCCGGTGTAATAAAGAAATCCCTCCGCACGACTAGGATGGAAATGAAGAATCCTATCAGCATGAGCGCAAACCCCACCAGCCGCGCCGCCAACAGATTCGGACGCGATACGGAAATAAACATACCGGTGAACATCCACACAATACCGCAGAGGGTAAATCCCAACAATGAGATAGGTATACCGAATTTCGCCAGCACAATATTCAACTCTACAAATTGATTGTTGCGAAGAATTTCATACTTCAGTGATTTCCCGATCTGTCCCAAGCGAAGGATCCGATCGGCTTCATTTGCGGTAGTAAATTCCTGTTCATTGATCCGAAGGATCAGATCGCCAATTTTCATCCCCCCGCGGTCGGACGCTCCACCGGAGAAAACATCCGTCACGAACACATAATTCGGCAGCAACACAAGCACATCATGGTTCAACGATGCACGATTCACTTTAAAGGTAAGTAAATAATTCCACGATGGGCGCAACACTTCAATGCGGATCTCTTCCTGAGGACTTTTATCGATCGCTTCGAACACATCTTTCATGGTCTTCACAGCGCCGTTATTGATCGAAATAATCAGATCACCGATCATGATAGAATCGAAATCAATCTTTACCGATAACAGCCGGGTACCAATGGCAGGACGTTTGTTGATGATTTCGCCGTGGACGCTTTGCACCGCCATGAACCGGGAGGGAGCATCGCGAAACCAATTCTCATCTGTCGGCGTACTAAAAAAAGCATAAAACGTGACCCCGGCCTGCGTCAACAGGACGAGAAAAAGAACACCCGCACCGAAGCGGTATAGCTGATGTTTTGGGAAGTGAAGATTCATGGAAAAAAAGAGGAAATGCCCATCCTACTTACGACTGTGCTATCGGTAAGTTACGAAAACTAACCGTTAAGAGGGAAAGAAAAATACACCTCCGTCTTTACAATAAACAGTAAAATCTGTATTTTTAGGGAGAAATTACACGGTTCAGGGAGAAACTACAATGACCTACGGAAAATTCTTATTTATTTTACTGACATTTGTGTCACTGTGTGCCTCGCAGGATGAAGATATCCATGCGATTCAAGAACACGGACCGAGCCGCTGGATGTCGTTCTCGACACCGTTGACCGTGCAACACAAGCTTTCTACGGCAGGATTGCTGGGATATGAACTGGTGTTCAATCCTGATTTTGAGATCCGTCCTGGACGTGACCCGCTGTATGCATTCCGGTTCGAAGAAATCGGAAAATTCAATGCAGCATTGAAACCGCAGCTTCCCGCTAACACTCACATGCAATTTATTATCGACGGAAAACCAACCAATGAGCTGAAGGTCCAAAAAACAGGTTTCCGAAACGAACGCGATGCAAAACATGTCATTAAATTCGTTGTGGTCGGCAATAAACAGATGGTGGAAGATATGACCAATGCACGATCAGTGCGGGGATTGCTGTATTTCCGGGATACCAAGAATGAAAAGATCGATGTGAAATCCTTCACGATCGATCCAAAGACCATCCGAACGCTCGCCCGGCTGGTTTCCATCGCAAAGTAAGCAGCGGTTTATTTTTTATGAAGTTCTGCTAACTGACCGATCTTCTGCTCGTATTCTTTCGCAACGATATTCAGCGGATCGAAAAAATAGATCCGCTGAACTTCTTCTAACGCCCTGCCGAATTCCTTCGCATCGATAAACTGATCGGTCCGCTGAAAATATTGATTCTTGATCTTTTCCAATGCCAGCGTATTCTCATCCGGCATCACCAGACCTTCAGACCGCTTCGTTGCTCGGCGTTCTCGATCATTGATGGCACGGTCGGTCAATAACGACAGTACGTGCTCATTCTCCATCGAACGTTCTTCAGTAAAATCCGATGAGGATGGGTACGGCAGTGTCGCGACAAATTGTTCCAGAGCGGAAAGGTACAGGTTATGCAGATCAATAATTTTCGCGTCGCGGATGATCTTTAGTGCGTGCGTATATTGATGACGGTGCACTTCGTGCTGGGCTTCACGAAGCAATGTGGTAAGGGAATCGATACTCATCAGCCTGTCGCTTGTCCGCTGGAATAGATCAATTTAAGTCCTTGTGCCGATTTCTGATCATGCTCAGTCTGCTCTGCGCGAATTTCCGCATCAAGTCGAAGCAGTTCAGGATTCTGCATATCGACAGTGAGACCGTGTGCAATCTCATCCAGCGCTTTAGAATACTCTTTTTGAGCGCGGAACTCGGTGGCGACGCGGATATGGATGCGGATCAGGCGGTCCTGCTCTTCCTTCGAAATCCGGTGCGTTGCCGAAGAAGAGGAAAGGGCGGTGGAATGCATTGCCGACAGTTTAGCATCGTGCAGTGCGGTCACGCGTTGTTCAAGGTTCAGTAATTCGGCGTTCGAAGGATCGATCACCAGACCGGACAAAATCTCGACAAGTGCTTTGTCCAGCACATTCGCCATCAAATAGCTTTGCGCCTGGGCAAGATACTTGGCAACCTTTTCGGTGCGAATCTCCGATTGCTTCAGGTCAAAAGACTGCGTGAGAACCGACTCGATATCTTCCAACAGGGAGAGAGACTCAGCGCGGTTGGGATCGAATTCCAACGCTTTATTGACAGCGATCTTTGCTTCATCAAATTTTTCCACGGTCAAGTACTCCCTTGCGACCACCAGCAATTTCTGAATCTCCAAGTTTCGGGACTCTTCGCGCTGGCGCCCGTTCCACTCTTCGGCCGCAAACGTGATCTTTTGTTTGAGCGCCAAGAGATCGTGATGATGTTCATCGATTAGCAATCCGCCAGCAACTTCCGATAGTGCTTCCTCAAAGAGATCCCGTTCCAAAAATTCCGTTGCGTGCTGAATATGCCGCTGAATAACTTTTGATTTTTCGTCCTGGGTCCTTCGAACGTGTTCTTCCGCAAGGAATTCATCGAACTCCACCTGCAACTTCTGTTCATACTGCTGTATTTCCAGGTTGAGCGGATCCAGAATGAATGCCTTTGCCACTTCATTGAATGCTTTGCTGAACTGCCGCATACCGCGCAGACGTTCCGCTTCCATCAGATGCATTTGAATCTTGCCGATGACGTCGCTCTTGCTCTTTTCTTCGTCCAACAATGCTTTCTGCACCGTGCTCTGGTGTTTCGCCTGATGCTCTTCCCGTTCGGCAAGGATCTGCTGTTCCACTTTCTTCACATCATTATCAAACGGGTTGATAATGAAGGCAAGCGCTACTTCCCCCAGCGCAACTTCGAACTGTCGTTCAGAAAGGAATTGTTTTGCACGACCCAGATAATGTTGGATTTTTTGTTTATCCGCCTGCTGGCGGGCAAGATTCTCTTCTGACTCGTTTTCCAGCACACGCTCGCGGTCGGTGTGTTCGATCCGCTTGATTTCTTCTTCTTGCTGCCGGCGGATCTGATCCTGCAGTTCGCGTTTACTCTCTTCTTCATGGCGGAAATGCTCTTCCTGCAATGTCAGAATCCGCCGTTCGCATTCCTGCAGTTCATCATTGATGGGATCGAGTACTGTTGCACGAGTGATGGTGCGCAGAGCATCGGTGAATTTTTGTTGTTTGGCAAGCTGATCCGCATTAGCAATATGCTTGCGGATGGTCGCAACGATCGCCTCGCGTTTCTTTTGACGCTCTTCCAGCTGCCGCTGGTATTGCTCCAGCTGCTGCTGTTGTTGCTTTTCCTGCATCTCGAGAATCCGTTGTTCGAGACGAAGGACCTCTTCGTTGAGCGGATCGATGACCACCACGAATGCAAGTTCGCTCAATGCTTCATCAAGTTTATTGGCAAGGTAGAGCTCGTTCACATGGGCCAGATACTGTTTTACCTTTTCTTCCTGTGCCCGTTTCCGCTCCTGCTCTTCCCGCTTTACTTTTTCTTCTTTCTCTTTTTGATACTGTTGCGACTGCGATTTGAGAAGTTCCTGCCTTTTCAGGCGGTCTTCTTCCATTTTACGCTGACGTTCCGATTCCTCATCCCGCCGTGAATCTTCCTGTGCTTTGCGGATGGTATCTTCAAGGGTATGGATCTTTTCATTGACCGGATCCAGCAAATATGCGCGGGCGATCTCATCCAACGCACGATTATATTCTTTCCGTTGAAAATATCCGTTGGCTCGAGCAAGAAAAGCAGCGATCTTAGATTCGATAGCGTTGCGTCGCAGCTCATCATTCTTGCTTTTTGCTTCTTCTTCTTTCTTATGAAGCTCTACTGCTTGTTCCTGCTGTGCTGCAACGGCGGCACTATGCTGCGCTTCGATAATGGCGAGATTCGAGAGATGCTGCAACGATGGAGCAATTTTCTGTTCTGCGGTAGGTTCTGACGGTGCGGGTGCTTGTTTTGTTCCCTTTTTTGCCTCTTCCGCCTGTTTAGCATTCAGCAATGTCCGGACACGTTCCTCGTATGCCAGTGCATAGAGATGCCGCGAATCATACGAACGGGCTTTTGCAATCAAATCCAAAGCGCTCGCAAGATCCCCCTCTTTTACAAGCTTATCAGCTTGTTTTAGAAGGAGCGCCACTTCTTTCATGCGCTCGGAAGCCGGCAAAGACGTATTTTCTGGAGGATTGGCCATCTTCAGTTTTGGGGGTTTTTCACAATTAACTATACTATCTTAAATAAAATACTGATAGATGTCAACCGGGGAGGGTATTAGAATATTATAACCTTATTTTTAAGCAGTAATTGATTCTCCACGTGTTTCGCTCAATTTTTTCCGCATGGAAAGGGCTCCAATATGGTTTGGATTCAGGCGCAGGGCCAGATCCACTTCAAAAATCGCTTCAAATGTCCTATTTTCGGAGATAAACTCCATCGCCTTGCTTAAGTGGAACTGGATGACCAACTCTTTATCTTCATTAGCTTTCTGCTCATCCAGCTGCCGCTGGGCCCGCTCTATCTCATCCCTCATCTGCAATGTTTCAAACCGTTCCATGTCGAAGCTCATAGCATAATCAACCCACCCCAATGCTTCTCCATACGCTTCGCGGGAAAGAGCTTCGCGTGCCATAGCGAGGCTTTTCTTGATGCCCTGATTCTTCTTCGATGCTTCATCCTCGCGTTGCTTTTCCTCTTCGTACTTCAGGAAATCCTGTTGGATCTCGCCTTCCAATGCGAACAATTGTTCGTTCATGGGGTCATGACGGTATGCCTGTGCAATTTCATCCAGCGCTTCCTGATATTGGAAGGAGGTTTTGAGGCGTTTTGCCTTTTCAATATGTTGATTGATGACAGCTGTGGTTGCTTCATCAGCAGAATTCTCCGGTTCCAGTACTGCCTGCATGGAAGAATATTTCGCCAATTTTGATTTCTTTTGCGCTTCTAAAATTTCCCGTTGAAGTTTAGCAATCTCTTCGTCGAACGGATTGATTTTGAATGCTTTTGCGATATGCGATAGTGCCTCATCGTAGCTTCCCTGGCTGAAATATCCGCGCGCTTTGGACAGGAAGAGAAGGACTTCTTCTTCGTCGCGAAGGAGTTTCGACTCCACCTCGATATGCTCCCGCATCTGTTCCCGCTTTTTCTGTTCTATCGCCAGTCGATGCAGTTCTGTTTCCTGCAGCCTCCGCCGTTCCTCCTCTTGTTGTTTCCGCTGCTCTTCCTCACGACGAAGCGCCTCGTCTTCCTCTGCCATGATCTTCTTCTCTAATGCAATCACCGCTTCATTGGAAGGATCGATAAAATAGGCCTGTGTAATCACCCGAAGGGATTCGCTGAATTTTTGCTGCAGGAGATATTCCGTTGCCTTTTCCAGATTTTTCTGAACGGTAATGCGGATCGACTCTTCCTTTTTCTTTTCTTCCTCGATCTGTTGTTTCTTCTTCGCGATGTTCTCTTCGTGCTTCTTCGTCTGTTCTTCCCGGATCTTCCAGTTCAGGCTTAACACGTCCTCGTTCAGCGGATCGAGCACCATCAAAAATGCCAGTTGACTCAATGCCTCTTCCAGTTTATGCTCCGCGAACAGGCTCCGTGCAATCTGCATATATTCCCGGATCTTCTGCGATCGGGCCTGTTTATACGCTTCCTCTTTCTTCTTTCCTTCGACTACTTTTTCCTGCTCGCGCTGCTGCCGCCAGATCTCGAACAACTCTTCCCGGCGCTGTCCTTCGCTCTTCTGTTTCTGATGACGTTCTGCCTCTTCGACCTGCGTCTGCCTTTCCTGAGTGATTTTGATCTCTTCCTCGATCTGGAGGATCCGTTCATCGGTCGGATCAAGCATGAATGCGCGCGCAACTTCATTGAGTGCATTGTGGAAATCGCCGTGCGATTCCAGTTCACGCGCTCGTTTGAGATAATCCGAAATCTTTTTGGCAAGGCTGACGGTGCGAAGTTGTTCCTCGTTTCGCTGTTCCTCTTCCTGCTGTTTTTGCAGGGCGTATACTTCCTTCTGCTTGTAGGCGGTAACTGCGCTCCGTTTTACTTCTTTGATCGCGAGATCGAGGATTTTTTCCAAGGTGGGCATCAGTTGTTCGATCACCGATTCTTTCGACGAAGTTCCGGTGCCGTTCTCCCCCGCTTCAGTCTGTTTCAGAAGCACAGAGCGGACATATTCCTCATATGCCCTGGCATACATAATGGTGGGATTCTTTTCGCGCGCACGCATAATCTCATCCAACGCCCGGTGTATCTCTCCCTGGCGAACGAATTTATCGGCGTTCTTCAGAAAGGCGATCACCTCCGTAAGGTATTCTGCGCCGATAATTTTTTGTGAGATATTCTGCATCTGCATTACTTAGCGTGAGTAGCCGTTTGACGATTTAAACAGCAAACCCCGCGTGGGGCGGCGGGGTTCGTTGTGTGCACCTTCGTCATAGGCGTTCCAATGATGAGGTTGCCGTACTCAGTGTTTATTCTTTGCCAAAAGCGCCTGCGCAGCACGCAGCCGCAGCCGTAATGTGCTCTCTTCGTTCCGTACCAACCTCTCCGGTGCGATTTCCTCAGCCATCTTCAAAACATTCTTATGCGGAGTCGCTTTGAATGCTTTGCTTCGTTCAATAGCCTTTTCCAGCGTATGGGAGATCTGGTCTTCCGGCATCGGTTTTACAAGATAACGGAAAACGTTCAGTTCATTGATGGAACGGATGGCCAGCTGTGCATCCTTCACTTCCGTGAGAATGACCGACACGGTGTTCGGATATTCACGGCGAACCGTATCCAGGAAACTGACACCGTCCACATCGCCAAAGTTAATATTGCTGACGATAACCGACACCGGTTTCTTTGCCATTTCCTGGAATGCAGCATCGATAGAATTCACTGCAACCGCATTGAAGGCGCTGCCGTATTTGTCCACAAGCCTGCCTGTTTCCTCTTCACTGTAATCGACAAAGAGCACGGTCGGGCTTTCTTCTTCCACCTCGATATGAACGCGGTGTCCGGAGACAGGATT
>JBAYJG010000039.1:0-15880 GCA_041665225.1 Bacteroidota bacterium | reverse complement strand
TATTATGACAGTGCAATTGTGTCTATTCTAGGAAAACAAAAAACGAATCCGGCCGATGAGCGCCTCTACAGCGCACTCGGGCTTGCGTATGCAGGAATTGGCCGAGAAAAAGAAGCGATGATGGCAGGAGAGCGCGGAGTAGAACTTCTTCCCGTTGAGAAGGAAGCATGGCGCGGTTCATTCCGTTTGTGTGATCTTGCGAAGATATATGCAATGGTTGGGGAACAGGAGAAAGCAGTAGATATTCTTGAGCGGTTGTTAGCGCTACCATGTGAAGTGTCGGTTCCTATATTAAAAATTGAATCTTGGTGGATACCGCTGAAGAATAATACTCGATTTCAGAAACTCATGGCTGGGGCATAACTGCTATGATGTGTATTAATGAATCAATGAACCAATGATCCAATACTAAGGGATTTTTCGCGTATGGTCGGACAAACGATTTCGCAATACAAGATCCTTGAGAAACTCGGTGAAGGCGGAATGGGCGTCGTCTATAAAGCTCACGATACCAAGCTTGACCGTTTCGTTGCGCTCAAATTCCTACCGCCGCACCTCGCTGCATCGGAACAGGACAAATCCCGTTTCATTCAGGAGGCAAGATCTGCATCCGCACTCAATCATCCGAATGTCTGCACCATCCATGATATTTCCGAACATGACGGCCAATTATTTATCGTTATGGAGTTTGTTGATGGAAAATCGCTGAAGGAAAAGAAGGAGCAGATGGGTCAGAAACAGATATTGGAGATCGGGATTCAGGTTGCCGAAGGTCTAGCTGCTGCACATGAAAAGGGAATTGTCCACCGCGATATTAAACCGGACAATATCATGATCCGGAAAGATGGTATAGTGCAGATCATGGATTTCGGTTTGGCAAAACTCTATACCTCCGGCAATGTCTCCCGCTTGACAAAGGCCGGGACCACGATGGGAACCATGGGATATATGTCGCCAGAACAGGTGCAGGGACTGGATGTTGATCATCGAACGGATATTTTTTCGCTGGGAGTTGTGCTCTATGAAATGCTTGCCGGTGAATCGCCATTTAAAGGCGTGCATGAAACGGCTATCATGTATGAGATTGTGAATGTGGACCCTGCTCCTCTTACCGCCATGAAAGAAGATATTGATCCGGAACTGGACCATATCATTCTTGAATGTTTGCAAAAAGAGAAAGATGACCGCTGTCAATCCGCAAAAGAACTGGCGAAGGATCTCAGAAAAATAAAAAAATCGACAGGGCACACAAACAGCAGGGCATATTCCTTACTCCGTACGGCCAGTCATACCACGGCAACGTCCACGGTGAATAAGAGTTCATCAGGATCGTTCGTTCTTGAAGTGATGAATCGCAGGATTGATTTGTCCAAGCTCTTTGGTTCAGCAGTCCTTCCGTGGATTATTATTCTGGTGTTAATAGTAGCGCTGACAGTGACATGGTTTATGTTCCGGGCACACCCGTTCGAAAGAGTCATAGCAAAATTTGCATTGGATATCGGCGAAGACAAAGTGCTTGATATCAATTCTTATCCCGCACTTACTATTTCTCATGATGGGACTATGATTGTGTTCAAAGCCAACAACAAATTTTACCTTCGTAAAATGAGTTCCATGGAATCTTCTGCGATCGAAGGAATTGAAAACGCATCATCGCCGTTCTTTTCTACGGATGACAAATGGCTTGTTTTTTTCCGGAACGGCAAATTGGAAAAGATCTCGCTCACCGGAGGAACCCCGATCTTCTTGGCAGATGCTCCGGACAACAGGGGAGGCACGTGTAGCACGAAGGGAGTTGTTGTGTATTCTCCATTTGCTGTTTCTGAATTGAAGATGGTTTCCGAAGATGGCGGTGTGGCGAAAAGCATCACGACGATCGATACTGCGAAAAACGAACGAACCCATCGCTGGCCATCCTTCATGCCCGATGGCAGGCACGTATTGTTCACCGTCGGTCTTATCTCAAGTCCTGATTACTATGAAAATGCAAGAATCGATGTTGTGGATATCGAAACGGGGATGCAAAAGACAGTGTTTCGCGGAGCAAGTAATGCAAAATATATTTCCACAGGACATCTTCTTTTTTCCCGGTCCGGCGTGTTATATATCGTACCGTTTGACGCGGATAACCTTGAAGTAAAAGGGCAGCCGATTCCTGTTGTGCAGGGTGTGTATAGCGAAATCACAACAGGTATAACAAATTATGTTGTTTCGGATAATGGGACACTGGTATATTTACCCGGGGCAGTAGAGGGTGAAAGCCGTAAAATTGTAAAGATCAATATGAAAGGGGAAACGACCATTATTGATTCCGGCAATCATCCGTACATTGAACCGAAACTCTCACCTGATAATAAAAAAGTAGCCATTGTTATTCGCGACGGAGAAGATTTCGATATCTGGATATTTGACATCGTCAGCAAAACATTAAACAAACTGACATTCGGCGGTTTGAACCGCACTCCCCAATGGTCCCCCGATGGTAAAACAATAGCATATTTCAAGCGAACGAAAGATGGTATCACTGGTATTTATTTAAAACCATCGGACGGCAGCGGTGAAGAACGCCAAATATTTGATGGAAAAGATGTCAGAGTATATTTGAATCACTGGACACGTGACGGAAAATATTTGTTAGTTGATTACCTGACAAAAAATTCACAATCCGATCTGCTTGTGATTCCTTTCACAGGAGACAAAACGCCGTGGAAATATCTGGAAACAAAGCGAGATGAATATGAATCAACGATTTCTCCGAACGGTAAATGGATTGCATATTTAACGGATGAAACAGGGTCATATCAGATATTCGTGCGGTCATTCCCAAACAAGGAAGGGAAGTGGCAGATCTCCAATGATGTTGCAGAAGAACCCCGATGGTCTCCGGATGGGAAATATTTATACTACCGCAAAAGTTCCCAAGTCATGGCTGTGCCGGTAACCACCGCAACGACATTTTCCGCGGGAGCACCCACCGTGCTGATCAAGAATTTTCCTGCGCAAAATGTGGACAGCGGGATCAGTTATGATATTACATCGGATGGGAAATATTTCATTACAACCCAGCCTGCAAAAGGGGTTTCATACAAGAATATTTCCGTTGTGATAAATTGGACTGAAGAGGTCAAAAATTTGATGGCTTCTGAAAAATAAGTCCACTGAATCAATGATACAATGGACCACTGATACAATGAATTAATGAACAGATGATACAATTACATTTGGATCCTACTGTATGATAGGTCAGACGATTTCACAATATACCATCATCGAGAAATTGGGTGAAGGCGGCATGGGTGTCGTGTATAAAGCCCAGGACAACAAGCTTGACCGTTTTGTTGCGCTCAAATTTCTTCCTCCACATTTGGCTGCATCGGAGCGGGATAAAGCACGGTTCATTCAGGAGGCGAAGTCTGCTGCAGCGCTGAACCATCCAAACATTTGTTCGATCATCGATATTCAAGAGCATGATCAGCAGATATTCATTGTGATGGAGTTTGTTGACGGACAGACACTCTTAGAAAAGAAATCATCCGTTACACAGAAACAAGCGATAGATTATGCTATTCAGATCGCAGACGGTCTTGCTGCCGCACATGAAAAAGGGATTGTCCATCGTGATATCAAACCGGAAAATATCATGATCCGCAAAGATGGTATCGTTCAGGTTATGGATTTTGGATTAGCGAAACTGGTCGGAGTATCGCGCTTAACGAAAGTGGGTAGTACGGTCGGGACGCTCGGATATATGTCTCCGGAGCAGGTGCAGGGACAGGAGACCGACCATCGTTCGGATATTTTCTCATTTGGCGTATTATTGTATGAAATGATCACGGGAAAATCGCCGTTCAACGGTGCCCATGAAAGTGCCATCTTGTATGAGATTGTTAATGTGGATGTACCGCCTCCTTCAGCCGTCAAACAGGAGATCGATCCTGAATTGGATCGCATCGTGATGGAATGTATGGAAAAGGATTCGAATGAACGGATGCAGTCCATGAAACAGATTGCGATTGATCTGAATCGCTTTAAAAGAACATCCAGCCGCACCAGAATGAGTAGAAGTTTCCCTGTTCGCGTCTCTTCAGATGCTGTGCAGTTACCGGTCAGAACAGGATATTCAAAAAGGATTGTCAAAGAATATTTGCCATGGATCGTAACCGGATTGGCACTGATCGTCATGATTGGTATGTATGTTTTCCTGCCAATTGAAAAAAATAGTATTCACTCTATCGTAAATGCCTCAATTGTTCTGCCGGATTCCATCCGTCCGTTATTCTTTGGGGGTGGATCAGCACCGCTGATTTCTCCGGATGGCCGGCGAATTGCGGTGATCGAAGCTTTGAACGGACAGATTGTTGTCTATTCACTCGAGGATAAAAGTCTCATCCGACTTCGGAATACTGAAGGTTCGCAACATCCTTTTTGGGCGCCGGATGGAAAGAATATCGGATTTTTCAGCAATAACCGTTTGAAGCGGACTGATCTTTCCGGCGGTTCACCCGTCACAATTTGTCTTGCGATAAATCCTCGAGGCGGAAGTTGGAGCATACACGATCAGATCATCTTCACGGAAGACTATCAAGCGCCCATCCTCCTTGTGTCGGCGAACGGTGGTGAACCGAAGCAGATAACAACACTGGATTCGATACGAAAAGAGGGCTCGCACCGGTATCCGTACTTTCTTCCCGATGGAAAACATTTTCTTTATTTTAACAGGACTATTAGCGAATCCGGCGAAGCGGAGGGTGATGCAATTTACGCCGGCTCTGTGGATGGTACGGTGAAGAAGATGGTGGTCCGTTCTTCAACGAATGCCATGTATGCAAACGGGCATATCGTCTTTCTTCAAAACAGGACGGTCATGGCGCAACGGTTCAATACGAATGATCTAGAATTGGAGGGTGATCCGTTTGTCATTGATGCAGATGTCATCAATGATTTTTCCTGGAATCTGGCGATGTATTCGGTTTCACAAAACGGTATATTACTAACGCAGCATGGTCAATTATCTTCAGGTGCGCCTATCTTAATTTATTCAATGGATGGGAAACTGATCCGGTCCGTCGGTGGTATGGACGAAATGAATGCTCCCAAGTTCTCTCCGGATGGGAATAAAATGGCGGTATGGTTGTATGATACGAAATCACGAAAGACGAATATCTGGATCTTGGATCTTCGCACTGGGAGCAAATCGAGATTGACGAACGGCAAAGAGGGAGAATTTAATCCGGTCTGGTCTCCCGATGGAACACGTATTGTCTTCTCCGTTGACAACAGAGCCGGCATCCTCTATGAAACATTTGCCAACAGGACGTCGGAACGAAAAAAATATTTTCAAACAAAGGATATTCTGCAAGCGTTGGATTGGTCCAGGGACGGCAGAAAGATTCTGATGCAAAAATCGAATCCCCAGCTCAATAATTCCGATATCGGATGGATCGACGCCGATGCGAAAGATTCTTTGCATTTGTTGGTCGCTTCCCAATATGATGAGGTCGATGGAAGGATCTCGCCGGATGAGAAATGGCTTTCGTACGCATCGAATGAATCCGGTGACTATGACCTCTATATATATTCTCTGAAAGACAGCCAGACATGGAAAGTGGAAGACAATGTCGCCAATGGAGGACGGTGGGGAGCCACAACCAATGAACTCTTCTATGTGAAGAACGATGGTATGCTGGTGCGGGCTTCGATCGTATTTTCGAAGGAAGGGATTTCTCATATAAGTAAAAAGAATCTCTTTACCGTACCATTGACCTCCATCAATTCCGATGTTTCGCGAGATGGGAAATCGATCGCTTTCATAAGAGCATTTGAAGCCCAGGGATTAACCTATCCGCCCATTTCCATGAAACTATTTTGGTATGAGACAAAGAAAGATGAATGATTGTGATTTCTTGAGAATCATTCTTTGATACCAAATTATTGTATTTGTAAGATGATTTGAATATCATCACTAGGAAAGCTGAGACGGTAATTCAAATTGTAGAATCGAAACAAAAATTGAGAACGGCGGCAGTGACAACTGTTATCGACTATGAAATACGCGATCATTTCAGATATTCATTCTAACCTTGAAGCGCTGCAAAAAGCGTTGTCAATCATTGACGAAAAACAAGTGGACGAGATAGTCTGTCTCGGCGACATTGTCGGCTATGGTGCCAATCCAAATGAATGTGTTGATCTTGTCCGCGCGCGATGCTCAGCAGTGGTACTCGGTAACCACGATGCTGCTGCTTTGGATACGAGCCAGGCGGGTGATTTCAATGCGATTGCTCGGAAAGCAGTGTATTGGACAGCGGAACAATTAACGGAAGTGAGTAGATCATTTCTGTCTGCACTTCCGATGGTTGAACGGAAAGAACAGATATTGCTTGTTCATTCATCTCCCGACACACCTGACGCGTGGGATTATATCATCGATACGGATGATGCGTCTGCAGCATTCCGTCATTTTGAGGAGAAGATCTGTTTTATCGGACACACACACATTCCCGGGATATTTTCGCACAATGGCCGGGCAAAGATTGTTACAGCAGATGAGCAATTTATCGTCAATGTTGGGAGCGTTGGCCAGCCGCGGGATGGCAATCCGAAACTCGCATTCGGAATATTCGATACAGTACTATGGAATTTTGAATTGATACGATCTGAATATGATATTCACACGGCAGCGGAAAAGATCTATGCTGCCAAACTCCCTGAAGAATTGGGGAACCGATTGATGTATGGTATGTAACCACATTATATAGATAAGATAATCATAGGTTACCGCTCGTGTATTCGCTATCTTACCCTTACCGCAATAATAGCTTTTCATTAAACGAGAGGGCATTATGAATACATTCGGAGGTTTTTTAGAACATGTGATGAAGAATTTTGATATATCATATCCCTACGGTTTATCGAAGACGGAAGTGACCAGGCTGACATTTCTCGCGTGGTGCATGAAAGAAGCACACACATTCGAAACGGAAAAGGAAGTCGTAAAAACAGTATAAGTCCTTTTACGTTCATTCACTGCAACACAAAAAACCTCAATACTCTTGAGGTTTTTGCGTTTTTAAGGCACAGGATCTAAAAGTAATCACCGAAAAATTAAGCTTGACAAGAAAGTAAAAATTTCTTAAATAACAAACGTTTGCGGTAACGTTTGCAGAGATTTCCCTCTTTTTCAATCAAAACTGATTAAAATCATTGAAACACTCAACAATCATAGACATTGCCCAAAAACTGAACGTATCTCCCTCAACAGTCTCTCGGGCGTTAAGTAACCACCCTGATGTCAAAAAAGAGACAAAGGATCTTGTCAAGAAGATAGCTGAGGAGTTGAGGTACTCTCCGAATCCAATCGCCCGCAGTTTGAAAAACAGCAGGTCCACAACGATTGGTGTTATCGTCCCGGAGATTAAACATGATTTCTTTTCCTCAGCCATCAGCGGCATTGAAGATGTTGCCTACCAATCAGGCTACACCATTCTGGTCTGTCAATCCAATGAAAGTTATGAACGGGAAGTGGTAAACACGAACGTTCTCATGCATCAGCGGGTTGCAGGAGTCATCGTTTCGATCTCACAGAATACGAAATCTGCAGATCACTTCCAGGATCTTCTCAGGCGAAAAATCCCTGTAGTGTTCTTCGATCGCGTGATCGAAGGGATTAATGCCAGTTGTGTAGTGATCGACGACTATAAAAGCGCTTTTGATGCGACCACATTCCTCCTTGACAAAGGATATTCGAAGATCGCCCATTTTGCCGGACCGAAAGAATTAGGCATATGTCTCCATCGAAAGAACGGATATATGGATGCTCTGAAACAACACGGCATCATCCTGCATAACGATTATGTCCGCTTTGGCGGATTGCATGAACAGGATGGGTATAATTCGATGGATGCGATGCTGAAGGAAAATGTTATTCCCGATGCAATATTTGCGGTGAACGATCCTGTGGCGATTGGAGCGTTCCAGAGAATCAAGGAATCGAAATTGAAAATTCCGGATGATATCGCTATCGTCGGATTCTCGAACAACAAGATCACGTCGCTGGTCGATCCGCAGCTGACGACGGTCGATCAGCCCTCGTTTGAGATGGGGAGGAAGTCAGCCGAAATACTTCTCAGTGAAATTGAGGATAAGTCCATTGAGCCTAAATCTATCGTGTTGAATACGAACCTCATCGTTCGCGGTTCAACGTAATTTTTTTCTCACAACCTGCAAACGTTTGCAGGTATCATCACACAACAGGAGTGCTATGGAAGCAATAGGTCTTTCGTTCATCGACTGGTCAATCATCCTGATCTACTTCGGATTTGTCCTGGGCATCGGCATTTATCTCCGCAAATTCACCACCAGTCAGGAAGATTTCTTTCTTGCGGGAAGAAAAAACTCATCGTGGGTCGCCGGTCTCGCATTTCTTTCCGCGAACCTCGGTGCGCTGGAACTGCTGGGGATGACCGGAAATACATTCAAATACGGAATGTATGTAGCCCATTTTTACTGGATCGGTGCAATTCCTGCAATGATCTTTCTCGGTGTGTATATGATGCCGTTTTATTACAGCAGCAAGATCAACTCCATTCCTGGATATTTGAAACTCAGGTTCGACGAGAAGACCCGCGTTATCAACGGTATTTCGTTCGCAATCATGACACTGCTTGTTTCCGGGATTAACCTGTATGCCATGGCGCTTGTTCTTCATACGTTCCTTGGATGGAACTGGGATGTCAGCATGTGGGTCTCTGCAATCACCGTGGCCGTGTATGTCGGATTAAGCGGACTGATGTCGGCGATCTTTACGGAAATTATCCAGTTCTTTCTGATCTGGTTCGGCCTTTTCCTCGTTTCGATCCTGGGGATCATCGAGATCGGAAGTTTTCAGGAAATCCTGGTGCGGATCAACGAATACAGTCCGAATGTTTCCTTCACTACACTATGGTCTACATCGTCCGATCCGACGCAAAATGGAATGTTCATTCACTGGGCGGGCATTGTGTTGGGATTGGGCTTCGTACTTTCTTTTGGGTATTGGACAACGGATTTTCTGGTGGTCCAGCGGGCTTTTTCTGCAAAAGACCTTCGCGCTGCACGGCTGACGCCGATCCTTGCATCATTTTTTAAGATGGCACTGCCGTTCCTGGTTATCATCGCCGGTTTGATTGCAATTGCACTTTCCATCGATCCGAACAGCGGTTTTAAACTTCTGCAGGATGGAGAGCAGGTGAATTATGATTCCGCGCTCCCGCTGTTGATCGCACGGTATTATCCTGCAGGCTTAATCGGACTCGGCGTTACAGCGCTTCTTGCCGGTTTCATGGCGGGACAAGCGGGGAACATCAGTGCATTTAATACTGTATGGACCTATGATATCTACCGTTCCGTGATCAATAAAAATGCTTCCGATGCACATTTATTGTGGATGGGAAGAGTCTCTACCATCGTCGGCGTCATCATCTCGCTTGGCACTGCGTATTGGGCGAAGAGTTTCCCTAGTATCATGGACTATATGCAGGCGATCTTCTCCTGGGTAAATGCACCGCTGTTTGCTACGATGCTGCTCGGAATGTTTGTCTGGTGGATCACACCAAACGGCGCGTTCTGGGGATTGATTGCCGGAATGCTTTCATCGTTCGGAATGTGGTTGGGGGTGAAATTTCATTGGTTCAGCGAGAGCGTGCTTACGTTTTCCAGTGTGCAAAGCGATATGGCAGCGAACTTCTGGCGCGCGTGGTGGGCTTGGCTTATCTGTTTTACTGTCACCATTGTTATCAGTCTGTTTACGAAAAAAAGGGCTAAGGAAGAACTAGTGGGACTCGTAAAAGGATTGACGGATGAAAAACACGATGCCCATTTGCCGTTCACAAAACGACCGGAATTTTATGGATTGGTGTCGCTGGCCGTCTTTATCATTCTCAATATTCTATTTTGGTAACCAACGAAGGAGTACTGTATGTCCGTACATGGGATGAAACCGATCTGGTATTTTGTAGGACTCATTTTAATGGTGATGGGTGGCATCATTCTTCTGTCGGGCGTGAATGATCTGATGAATCCGCCCGAAATCAAAACGAAGCTTGCCGAACTGCATCCCGGCATTTGGTGGGGAACCGTGATGGTTCTGTTCGGCAGTGTGATGTTTCTGAAAACCCGGAAAGGTTCGGTCTGATGTGTTATGAATATCAGCCGCAGTATTGAACATAAGTTCAGGGAATTGTTTCCTGGCGAGCCGTTGATGGTGCGTTCACCCGGCAGAGTAAATCTGATCGGCGAGCATACCGATTACAATTTGGGATTTGTTCTTCCCGCCGCGATCGAAAAAGCGATCTACTTTGCCATTGCACCGCGCCAGGATTCGCACTGCAGAATCATATCGTTTGATAAGCAAGATGTTTTCGAATTCGATATCCATTCCTTGAATAAATCCGCCAAAATGTGGCCGAACTATTTAATGGGTGTTGTCGACCAAATGCTGAAAGCAGGATATTCTATTAAGGGATTCAACTGTGTCTTCGGCGGCGATATTCCGATCGGGGCAGGATTGTCCTCCTCAGCTGCTTTGGAAGCGGGTCTCGCATTTTCATTGAACCATCTTTTCAATCTGGGGATCGACAATATCGAACTGGTGAAGATGTCGCAGAAAGCGGAAAATGAATTTGTCGGAGTCAATTGCGGGATTATGGATCAGTACATCAATATCTTCGGCGCACAGGACCAAGTGCTGAAGATCGATTGCCGATCGCTGGATTACGAATATTTGCCTTTCGAATTCAAAGATGTCGCTATCGTTCTGTTCGATACTCGCGTCTCACATTCCCTCGCATCGTCCGAATATAATCAGCGCAGGAAAGAATGCACGCAGGGAGTTCAACTGATCCAAAAGGATTATCCCGCCGTACAAAGCTTACGCGATGTCACTTTGAATATGCTGCATACATCGCAGGGGAAATTGAGCGATGTGATTTATCGACGCTGCAAATTTGTCGTGGAAGAGAATGAACGTTTGCTGAAAGGCTGCAGAGCGCTGAAGATTGCAGACTTGAAATCGTTCGGACAATTGATGTACCAGGCTCACGACGGATTAAGCAAGGAGTATGAGGTCAGCTGCAAAGAATTGGATTTTCTCGTTTCCTTCGCCCGGAAACAGCCGTCCATATTCGGTGCGCGAATGATGGGAGGGGGATTCGGCGGATGCACGATTAATCTGGTGGAATTTGGTGAAGTTGAAGCGCTTGCTGCCAGTGCAGCGGAGCAATACAGAACGGCATTTGGGATTGACTTGCAAACATACGTGACAACAATCAGTGCAGGGACAGGAATTATATCAGCGGCCGAACATGCAAATATCTGATCAAAAAAAATATCCTCACCGAAGAAAGAATATCCTTACCGGTGAATGGATTCTCGTTTCACCGCATCGCACTCAGCGGCCATGGCAGGGGGAACTAGTGCCAACTCCTTCGGAAACACGACCGCAGTACGATCCGCAGTGTTATCTTTGTCCTGGAAACAAGCGGGCAAATGGCGATATCAATCCAAACTATGATTCGACCTTTGTCTTCACGAATGATTATTCGTCGTTACTGATTGATACTCCGACAATGAGCAAAAACGACAATCAGTTGCTGCAGTCGAAAACAGAACGGGGTATTTGCCGGGTGGTGAACTTCTCGCCGCGGCACGATCGTACGCTAGCGGAGATGAGTGAACAAGAAATCGGGAACATCATAACTGTTTGGCAGCAAGAATACGCTCTCCTCGGCAAACATCCCCATATCAATCACGTCCAGATTTTCGAAAATAAAGGGGCCATGATGGGGAACAGTAATCCCCATCCTCACTGTCAGATCTGGGCTCAGGAAAGCATTCCAATGGAGCCGGCCAAAGAACTGAAACGATTCAAAAAATATTACTCGAAAACGAAACGAAGTCTTTTGGCGGACTATCTCAAGGCGGAATTGAAACTGAAAGAACGAATTGTTTTTGAGAACAGATCGTTCGTAGCCCTTGTCCCATTCTGGGCTGTATGGCCGTATGAAATAATGATTATCGCACGCTGGAAGATCGGTTCCATTGTTCAGTTCACTGAAGATGAACGGAAGGCATTCGCCAATATCATCAGCGCCGTCACAGTGAAATATGATAATCTGTTCGAAACATCATTCCCGTATTCTTCGGGATTACACCAGTCGCCGACTGATGGGAAGGACCATCCGGAATGGCATTTTCACATGCATTTTTATCCGCCGCTGCTCCGGTCGGCTCAGATAAAAAAATTCATGGTAGGATATGAAATGATGGCGGAGCCGCAGCGCGATATCACTCCCGAACAAAGCGCGCTAACGCTGAGAGATCTATCGGTTGTTCATTATAAGCAGAGACAGGGAGCATAACGAGAACGATGAAACTCCGGATCGTCATATTTTTGTTGCTATTGTCTGGCATGGACGTGATGTCAAAAGAACGTACCGGAATAGCAGATGAAACTTTGGCGGTGATTGGACAAAAAACAATTCTTGCGAGCACATTCAAGGAGTTTTATCAGCGGAAGATCGCCGCAGCGGGACTGTCCGACAATATCGACACGAGGATAAATGTTTTAAGAACGTATGTCGATGATGAAATTCTTATTGCCTATGCGCACTCGAAGCACCTGGAACGAACGCCGGCTGCCCGGGCAGAACTCTCCCGCCTTCAATTACAATTGTTATTGAACACGTATACTGAGCGCTCAATTTCTCCGACAGTGCATGTTAGTGAATCCGACCTGCGGGAATTCTTTGTCCGCATGAACACAAAAGTGAAAGTGCGTCATCTCTATGCATCTTCTAAAAAAGAGGCAGAGATATTTTATACAGAATTGACGAACGGAAGTACGTTCAATGAACTGGCGAAGCAAGCGTTCTCTGATCCTCAATTACAGCAGAATGGCGGATTTCTTGGGTATATCACTGTGGATGAGATGGATCCGGCATTTGAAGTGACGGCATTCACTATTCCGGTCGGCCAAATATCTAAACCTGTTAAAACAGTTCAAGGCTACAGTATCCTTTTAGTTGAAGACCGGATAACGAATCCCTTATTGACTGAAACGGAGTTTGCGCGTGTGAAGGAACGACTCCATGCGTTTGTCCACAAAAGAAAGTTTGAAGAGGCTGCACGGAAGTTCACAGAAACAATGAAAACATCGCTCGCTATCCGTTGTGACAAACAATTGATGGAGAAAGTGTTTAGTGTTTTCAAAAACCGATCCAATGTATCCGGTGTAGAGGATCCGGCAAAGAGTTTCTCACCGAAGGAATTACGGCAGACAATCCTCTGGTCTAACAACGATCATTGGAGTATAAATCGATTCATCTCCGAAATGAAACGCTCAACTGAACGACAATGGAATTGGATTAAGAATAGTGAAAACCTTCAGGACTATGCAACAGGACTCATGATTCGGTCGGCAATGGAGACGGCTGCAAAAAAAGAAAAACTTGACAAATCACCCCGTTACAGAAAATTGTTCGATGAACAGTTTGACGCATATCTGCTTTCGGTTGCTGAAGCGGAATTCAAAAAGAACATTGTTTTTACTGCAGACTCTCTCCGTTCATATTATGATAAAAACCGCACTAACTATAAAACAGAATCAACAATCCGTCTGAGCGGAATTCTATTGGACCGTCTCTCCGCTGCGGATTCGGTGAAAATGCTGTTGTTGAAAGGCGTTGCCTTCGAAGAACTGGTGCGGCAGTTTTCCATCCAATCTGCTACCGCCGTTAACAAAGGAGACTTAGGATATTTTACGAAAAAAGAGCTAGAGAGTTTGGACAGATCCGTTATTGCACTTTCGGTTGGAGCATGGTTTGGTCCGATTGTGGAGGAAAATAAATATCTCTTCCTTCAATGCACAGAAAAAAAAGAGTCAGTCTATCGTCCGTTTGATGAAGTGAAGGACGAGATCGTTGGGATGCTGGTCACTTCGACGTGGTTGAAGCAACGGTCCCACTTTGTAAATACACTGAAAAAAGAAATTCGATGCAGCATTTTCCCTGAACGGTTGGAAGCACTTTCCATTGTGAAATGAACATGACTATGAAACGAACGGTGTCGACACTTTTTCTCTCCATTACGCTCGGGATTATGATGCTAAGCGCACAGAATACCGGGAAGATTTCTGGAATGGTCACGGATGCCTCTACGGGTGAAATATTGATCGGTGCGAATATCATCCTGGAAGGGACCCGGTACGGCGCTGTTAGTGATTTATCCGGAGAGTATGTGATCCTGAAAGTACCGTCGGGGACATATACATTGACGGCAAGTATTCTGGGATATTCAAAAGCAGTGACATCGAATGTGCGTGTTTTAAACGATCTGACCACGACAATCAATTTCAAGCTCAACCAATCCGCCATCAGTCAAGAAGAGGTGATCATCACTGCGGAAACGCCGTTGATCAAAAAAGACCTTACGGCAACGGAGTCCCGGGTTACTGCCGAAGAGATTCAAAATCTTCCCGTGCAGAGTTTGGACCAACTGATTTCTTTGCAGGCGGGCGTCAGTAAAGATGCAGGCGGCGGGATACATATCCGCGGCGGACGCTCCACAGAAGTGTCATATCTGGTAAACGGCATTAGTGTAACGGACGATTTTTCGCGGACGCAGGCGCTTTCGGTGGAAACGGAATCGATCCAGGAACTGCAGGTGATCAGCGGAACATTCAATGCAGAATATGGCAATGCCATGAGCGGAGTGATCAATGTCGTTACGAAGACAGGCGGATCGAAATTCCGCAGCAGTATTGAAGCATGGACGGGGGATTATATCAGTACAAGGAACGGTATTTTTTGGGGGATCGATGAATTTTCTCCTATTGCTAACTATAATTTCCAGGGTACCGTCAGCGGCCCGCTGCTGAGCGAAGATGTTTCCTACTACCTCTCCATGCGGCGGTATTATAATGATGGCTATCTCTTCGGTGTGAATGCGTACAGTCCTCAGGGTAGAACGATTGCTGCTGACAGTTCATTTGTTTCAATGAACTCCAGTAACCGGTGGAGCGGTCAGGCAACATTCGATTGGCGTGCATCCGATGCTGTGACGCTCAAGATGGATATTCTCGGAAGCAAAGAGGCAAACCGGTTCTACTCCCACATCTTCCGTTTGAATCCGAACGGTACCGGAAGAAGTGAAAGCCGGGGGATCAGTATCATACCGAAACTTACCTATCAGTTTTCCCAGAACACATTCCAGGAAATTACTTTCGCATACCGTTTCAACGACAACCAGTCCCGGCTGTATGATTCTCCCTCTGATTCCCGTTATGTTCATTCAGACTCGCTCAGTGTGACGGGATATCATTTCAGAGTTGCGGGTACCAATCTCAACCGGTTCGAACGAAATACAAAAAGTATCATCGCCAAGTGGGATCTGACAAGCCAGATCGATAAAGTGAATCTCTTCAAAATGGGAGTGGAATGGCAGTCCGATAAATTGTTCTATGAAAACATCAATCTAGTGCCGGCAAAGGATGCCACAGGAAGGGACATTGTTCCGTTCATTCCGTCCATCGAAGGCGTTACAAAACCGAACCACGATCTGTTGGAACGGCATCCGGTGAAATTTGCCGCCTATCTTCAGAACAAGATCGAACTGCAGAACATGATCATCAATGCGGGACTCCGGTTCGAGCTCTTCGATCCGGCGGGGAAAGTACCTTCCGATCCGGAAGATCCGGATATCAATAATCCATTCAAACCCGAACACCGTTATCATGACCTGAACGGCGACGGCACAATCGGACTGGATGAACAAACAACGGCAAATGCCATCAGTACGGCAGAACGTGAAGTGTATTGGTACACAAAAGTAAAACAAAAAATTTCCG